>JAAYUT010000425.1 GCA_012517485.1 Candidatus Atribacter fermentans | reverse complement strand
GATACTCTCAAATCCTTCCACGTGCTTATTTTTACGCTTCATCCTTTTTAGGATGTTACCAGATCTTTGAGAGTTGAAGTGGAAGAGATTCTTTTTCTTTATGTCGGATATGGGCGAGCAGGTTGAGTATTATAAAATATAAACTATTAACAAGTTGTGGGCAGAACAATAAAAAAAAACGAGGGAGGCATTTCAGGAGTTCGAGTGAACCCAGTTGCCTGGATAACGAACCCCAACAGCCACACCCCCGTCTCAAATAGCATATCATATTTTAACCGGGGAGGTCTCGTTATTCTTTTTAATTTGTATAATAGACCCCAAAATTTTTCACAGGAATCCGTAATTTATTAGTAACAGAGAGGGAAAGCCAGTATTAGCCAAGATCAACTTGCTAAAAATGTATTATAATAAGGAAAAAGATTTTAAGTGATTTATTGATATTTATCAATCCATGGAGGGTATCCATGTTTGCTTATAAGAAGGAAAGGCTTGAAAACGCTATTTGTTTCTTTGTCAGAGAACACAAAAGACGAAAGAAAAAAGATCCTACTCAGACTTACATCTATAAATATTTAGCTCTGTTTGATTTTGGGATGCTCGTCAAGACTGGTAAGCCAGCTTTAGATCTGGAATATAAAGCTATGGCAAAAGGACCGGTCCCGATAGAGATATATGAAAAGCGGAACAGCTACGAAACCGATCTTTTTAAGTTTGTTCCACAAGAAGATAAGAAAACGGTTATTGTGAAAACTAAAGGGAAGAAACCAAATTTAGAATACTTTTCAGAATCTGAAATTATGGAAATGCAGAGAATAGTCGAGATATATATCAATACTTCTGTTGATACCAATATTCTCAGCGGTGCTTCACATGAAGTGATTGCTCCGTGGGAAAAAGCATGGAAAAGAAAAAACAATAGCAAGATTGATATGATAGATGCCTTTCCTGGTATCTTTAACAAAAAAGATGAAGATCTCAGTCCCCAAGAAGAGAATTTTTTGATCTACTACGGATTAAAGAAAGGTATGGAAATTGAGAGTTGGAGATGTAATCCGGTGGAGCAACTTTCCTGATCCCCGATATCAACAACCCATAGGCAAGGCTCGCTGGTTTATCTGCTTAGGAAAATCTTCCTCAATTACACCACCAGTTTTCTTTTATATTCATACTACGACAACACAGATTCAGAAATTCCAACCTGTTGGTCCACGTGAAAACCATCCTCACTTGGTGTTCAATGCTGGTGAATTTGGTTTTGAAGAAACCTGCATCATTGATTTCACAGAAGATTTTTATTCGTACTCCGAATCAGACATCAATAGGAATGCTTCAAATATAGAAATAAAAGGAAAATTAGACAATAATACTCTAATAGCTATTTATAACAAGGTTAATGAAAGTCCAAATATTCCAAAAGCTACAAAGAGGATCATTCGCGAAAGTTTAAGTTTAATTGGTATAACTGGATTAAAACAACCAAAATAGCAATTAACTTTCTTCTAAAAAAATTTAAAGTGTATTATCAGCCCACTTTGTAGGGCGTATAATCTTTGTTTTTATTCTTAAAATATAGATTCATCTTCAGAGTCAACGCCAAATCCGACACTAGAAGGAATTCCTACCGTAACTTTTTCTATTTCTAACTTACTTGAAGCGAGAAAGGATTTAATACGAAAAGAAAGTAATGCTTACCCTGGTGGATGTGGTGAATACTACGGGGATTACAAATCAAAGACTAGACATCAGTTCCACGATGAGGAAACACAATCTTTTGATGCTGCAGGTGTTTATATCTATACCTCAAAAATGTAGTAGGTAGATACTTTAATGTCT
>JAAYUT010000424.1 GCA_012517485.1 Candidatus Atribacter fermentans | reverse complement strand
TGTGGAGATGATTATGCCTGGAGACAATGCTGATCTCGATGTGAAGCTCATTTACCCCATTGCTATGGAGAAAGGTCTCCGTTTTGCTATCCGTGAAGGTGGTCGTACCGTCGGAGCCGGAGTTGTAACAGATATAACCGAGTAAAGTCAGGAGGCTATTATGGTACAGGAAACTATTACCTTTGAATGTACCGATTGTCGGAGGCGCAATTATCAGGGCATGAAAAACAAAAAAAATAAAAGCGCCCGATTAGAATTTAAAAAATACTGCCCTCACTGCAGAAAACATACTATACATAAAGAAATGAAGTAGATTTAGAAATTGCAGGTCCGTAGCTCTAACGGCAGAGCACCGGTCTCCAAAACCGGGGGCTGCAGGTTCAAATCCTGCCGGGCCTGCCATTTTTTTTATTTATAGTTCGATGGTATCAATTATTGACACTAAAAGGGAAAAAAGATAAAATGTTGCAGCATTTGAGTGCATTTTTATGTAAAGAGAATGGTAGGAGGTCATTACCATTTTCTTTTTTATTGTTATAGTTGGAACTCATCAAAAGCATCCCCAAAAACTTTAAAGGGAAAGGGAAGAGTGTGCTGTGAATTTTTTCGTTAAGCTATTCAGCAGGTTGAAGAATTACTTTAAAGATGCATGGAGTGAATTTAAAAAAGTTACCTGGCCTAATCGAAAAGAGTTAATGTCAAGTACTCTTACGGTTTTAGTGGTCGTGGTCATTTTTGCAGTTTTTTTAGGAGTAATAGATTTAATCTTAACTGCTTTAATTGGTTTGTATATTAAGTAATTACCGGAGGTCATCATCTTACCATTATGGATAAATTGTGGTATGTTGTTCACACCTTAGCCGGAAGCGAGCATAAGGTCAAAGCAAATTTGGAAAGAAGGATTGCATCTATGGGGATGCAAGACCAGATTTTCCGTGTGGTTGTTCCAATGGAGGAAACCATAGAGGTAAAGAGGGGAAAAAAGAGATTTACCAAGAAGAAAGTATTCCCAGGTTATGTAATGGTAGAAATGATGATGAACGACCGCTCTTGGTATGTTGTGCGAAATACTCCTGGAGTAACTGGTTTTGTTGGTTCAGGGCTTCGACCGGAACCTCTAAGCGAAGGAGAAGTAAAAGTTATACTTCGACAAACCGGAGTCGAAAAAGGGAAGCCACGCCTTGATATCGAAAAAGGAGAGACGGTAAAAGTTATTGCCGGACCTTTTTTAAATTATACCGGTGTTGTAGAAATTGTCGATCATGAAAAAGGGAAGATAACCGTTCTCTTATCAATATTTGGTCGTGAGACCCCAGTAGAGCTTGAATTTTCTGATATTGAAAAATTGTAAAGAGGTGGAATAGACATGGCAAAAAAAGTGGTAGCTGTAGTTAAGCTCCAAATTCCTGGAGGTATGGCCACTCCTGCTCCTCCGGTTGGACCTGCGCTTGGGCAGCATGGTGTGAATATAATGGAATTTTGTAAGACCTTTAATGCTCGGACCGAAAAAGATCGAGGGATTTTAACCCCGGTAGAAATAACCGTTTATGGTGACCGTTCATTTACTTTCGTAACGAAAACACCCCCAGCTTCTTTCTTGATTCTTCAAGCTTTGGGTCTTGAGAAGGGTTCTGGGGAACCAAATAAAGTCAAGGTTGGGAAATTGACTCGTTCAAAGGTACGAGAAATAGCACAAAAGAAAATGCCTGATTTAAACGCGGATTCAGTCGAAGCAGCAATGAATATTATTGAAGGAACTGCCAGAAGCATGGGTGTTGAAATAGTAGAGGGTTAGGGAAAGTGAGGTGAGAAGAATGCCAACTAAAAGTCGTCGTTTTATAGAATTGAAAAATAAATTAGAACCAGGAAAGATTTATAATGTTGATGAAGCGTTTCAATTGGTTAAAGAGTTAGCTACTGCGAAATTTGATGAAACAATTGAAGCTGCTGTTAAATTAGGAATTGACCCCAAACAGTCAGACCAGCAAATTCGTGGTACGGTTTCTTTGCCCCATGGAATAGGGAAACAAGTCCGAGTTTTGGTTTTTGCACAGGGTGAAAAAGCCAGTGAGGCACAAGCGGCTGGTGCCGATTATGTGGGAGGAGAAGAATTGGTTGAGAAAATTCAATCAGGTTGGTTTGAATTTGAATCGGCCATTGCCACTCCGGACATGATGAGAGTTGTCGGTCGTTTAGGAAAAGTTTTGGGTCCTAAAGGTTTAATGCCCAATGCTAAGGTCGGGACGGTAACCTTTGACATTGCCCAGGCAGTTAAAGAGATAAAAGCCGGTCGATTAGAAATCCGAAATGACCGATATGGAAATATTCATCTTCCAATTGGAAAGGCTTCTTTTGAGGTTAACCAGTTACAGGATAACTTTTTTGCATTGTTAGAAAGTATCGTTCGAATGAAACCTGCATCAGCGAAAGGTCGTTATGTGAGAAATATTGCAATTGCTTCGACCATGAGCCCTGGGCTCAAGTTAGATGTTAATTCTACTTTGGCTAGGATGGAGAAAAGAATCGCCTAAAATAAAAAGCGGAATTGAATATAATTTTGCCCATGAACCGGGGGCGTTCGCTTAAAAATCCTGGGGAGGCTTTCATGATATGAAGCTCCCGGTCTATTTGGGAGCTTTTTTATTTCGGAGGAAAGGAGGTCGTTTTTTTGGACAAGAAAAAAAAGAACCAGATAATTGAAGATGTTTATCAAAAACTCCAAAAAAGTCAAGCAGTGTATGCTTTTAATTATCGAGGAATGAATGTTATGAATGTTGAAGCCATACGAAAAGCACTCCGAGAAAGTCAAGGAGAAATGAAAGTTGTTAAAAACACCCTTGCTCATATTGCTTTTCAAAAAGCCAACATTCCCTTTGATGAAAATATTTTAACTGATCAAAATGCTTTGGCTTTTTCTTATCAAGATATAGTGTTAACTGCCAAAACATTAACGGATTTTGCAAAAAAAATTCCCCAACTTGAAATAAAAGGAGTATGGCTCAATCGGCAACAATATGGTCCGGATGAAGTAAAAAACCTGGCGAGCTTACCAACTCGAGATATTTTATTAGCTCAGGTCGTAGGGGGAATCGCTGCACCGCTTAGCAAGTTGGTTAGTGCTCTCAGCGGAATTATGCGAAATATGGTATGGGTTCTTAAATCAATAGAAGAAAAAAAGTCAAGCAATCAATAAGGGAGGTACTTATAAATGACCAAGGAAGAAATTATTGATGTTATTGCGAATATGACCGTTCTTGAATTAGCAGAATTGGTGAAAGCGTTAGAGGAAAAATTTGGAGTTTCAGCAGCTATGCCAGTTGCTGCTGCAGCCTCTCCAGCTTCTGGAGGAGCAGCCGCACCGGTTGAAGAGGAAAAAACAGAATTTACAGTCATTCTTAAGAGTGCAGGAGCTGAAAAATTAAAGGTAATTAAAGAAGTTCGAGCTATTACCAATTTGGGTTTAAAAGAAGCAAAAGATCTGGTTGATGGAGCTCCAAAACCAGTGAAGGAAGGTATTCCAAAGAAGGAAGCCGAAGAAATTAAAGCCAAGTTAGAGGCTGCTGGTGCTGAAGTTGCATTGACTTAGGAATCTAATTTTCGTAATGAAGGGACCCTTTCGTTAGGGTCCCTTTTTCTTTTTAACTAAAAATAGAATAATCAGAAAAGAGTCAGCCAATGAGGAATTCCAATAATTTCCCTCCAATATCACCATCTTACTCTCAAAAGAAAATTGAATCTATTATTCAAAATCCATATTTTTCTCTTCTTATGGTTTCTCTCATTTGGGGAATAAATTTTAGCATTGTGAAACATGGAGTAATGATCATTGGCCCTCTATCTTTTTCCTTCATTCGCTTTACTGTAAGTAGTTTGATTATGATTCTTGTATTGTGGCGTATTGAGGGGAACCCTTTTATCAAAAAGAAAGATATATGGTATTTTATCTTTTTGGGTGCATTAGGCTTCGGAGTCTATCAACCACTTTGGAGTTATGGACTTCGATTAACATTAGCGTCTCATTCGGCTATTCTGCTCTCAATTTCTCCGATTATTGTTGTCCTTATTGCTTTTTTTAAAAAAGAGGAATACATTGAATGGTATAATTTTTTTGGAATTGGTGTTGGATTTGTAGGAGTTACTTTCCTCATTAGTCAAGGAAAGACAAGTTTATCCTCTCCCAATATTTTATTAGGTGATATTCTTACTCTTTTAGCTGCAATTTGTTGGGGCCTTTATTCCTATTTTGGGAAAAAGATGCTACGAACGTATTCACCATTAAAAACCAGCTGTTGGAGCATCATTTGTGGAACTTTTATTATGTTTCCAGTTTCGTATGTTGAAATTAATAATCTCGATTTTTCAGATATAACTCTATCGGTCTACTTGTCGATGGGGTATGCTATTTTTTTATCAGCTTTATTGGCTTATATAATTTGGATGAATGGAATAAAGAAAATTGGTGCCTCACGAACTTCAGCCTTTCAATATGTTACCCAGATATTTGGAGTGATAGGAGCCAGGATTTTTTTTAAAGAGCCTTTTGGTTATCGGTTTTTAATTGGAATGGTATTAGTGACTTTTGGAGTATGGCTTTCTCAAAAAAGGCCAAGGCCACTATTCAATCCATCCAATCCTTTAATGAAGGAATAAAACCATTAAACCAAGGTATTCGTGAATAATTTGTGAAAAAGCTGAAAATGCTTGTAGGGATGGGAGGAAATCAGAAAAAAGAATTGGGGTTCGATCATAGGGAGGATGCGCGCTTATCGGGATCACGTTTGCATCAGGAAGGAAAAATTGAAAGTTCATCGTCGCTCGCCGTAAATGAACTTCTGAAGTCACTAAATAAAAAGCATTCCAGTGATTCTTGAGTAAGATTTGTGAGCAATACTGAGCGTTTTCATACGTGTTTCTTGATTGAGATTCGATGATGATATCTTCTTGAGGAACTCCCCATTTTTTAAGGATATCAGCCATGATCTCAGCTTCAGAAGGCCCTGAATTAATATATCCTTGGCCACCACTTACCAAAAGGGGTATTTTTTCTTTCTTCCAGAGGATATAGCCTTGGTGTAATCGAAGTAGAGAAAAAGGACCAGGTAAAAAACGATTTTGATAGGTATCCAAATACGTTCCTCCACCAAGAACAATGATAACTTGTGGTTGAATTGTTCCAATATCTTGAAGCACCGTGTTATTCAAGGGAAGGAGAAGACGAACACCAATACCGGTGGAAAAAAAATAAATTATGATTGCTAAAGCAATCCATTTCAAAGATTCCTTCCCATTTTTTCTTACCAAAAAACCAAAAAATAAGACAATTGAGATAAATAGTCCTGGTGGTTCAACAAAAGAAGTTATGACTTTTTGGAGAAAAAATGCCATGTCTCTTTTACCAGCTTATTTCCTGTGTTATGCTAACTATAGCAAATTTTAGGAAGGATTCCAATGAGAAAATTGAGAATTGAGATGATAATGGTTCTATGGTTGGTTTTATTTTTATCGATACCAACCATCGCAAAGTCTTATTATCATCCCTCAATTTCTCAAACCTTTCACCTCCTGGAAAATGGTGATGTTGAAGTCACCGATATCAGATATTTTGCTTTTTCTGGTTCTTTTTCCTGGGCACAGCTCAACCTATTTCTCAAAGGGGTAAAGGATATTCAATTTCTTGGTGTTTGGGATGTAAAGAGCGGTGCTCCACTTCGCTATGAAGTTGAAAAGCAGTCCAATACTCGAGCCATCAAGTGGTATTACCAAGCTCAGGATGAAACCCTGGGATTCCAAATCCAATACCTTCTCAAAAGTCCGGTGAATCGGTATCAAGATGTAGCTGAGTTTTACTGGAAAGCCATTGAGAATGAACATGCCTCAATACGAAAGCTCAATGTAACCTTGGAGATTCCTACCTCTAGTCCCAATTTATTTAAACTTTTTGTCCATACTCGGGCTCAACCTGGACAGATGAATTTTTCATCCGATCACCGAGTGGTGGATTTCCAAATAGAAAATATACCAGCAAACACCTTTGTTGAAACTCGCTTGTTAACCAACCCTGATATCTTTCCCTTCGTGCCCCAACGGAATTCTCAACGATATGAGACTATCTTGGAAGAAGAGCGAGTAGCCGCCACCCAAGAATTACAGGGATATAAAACCGTCAGGGAAACCAACCGTTGGCTGGGAATGGTTTTATTTTTCTTGTTTGTTGCTATCGGAATCATCTATATTGTTCTCTTTTTTGTGTATTATTTGAAATATGGGAGAGAACCAAAGATTGACTATGAACGACAATATGAGCAAGAACCACCACGTGATATTCCTCCTGCATTTTTAGGAATAATTATGAATCAAAAAAATATCAATCGTACTGACATGGGAAGGGCATTCACTGCCACCTTGCTGGATCTTGCCCGACGGGGGTATATGACCATTGAAGAAGAAGAAAGAAGAATATTATTTATCAAAAAAGAGTATTTGGTTTTTACTTTTACTGATAAATTCAAAAAACCAGAGGCTCAGTCTGATCTTCTTCCTTTTGAAAGGGACGTATACGATCTGCTTCAACGTATTTCGATTGATGGCCGAACGGTAACCACGGTCGAAATAGAAAAATGGGGGAAGGAAATTCCAAATGACAAAAGTAATTTTTTAATCTTTATTGAAAATTGGGGAAAAACAGTCAAAAATTGGTGGGAAACCCATTTCTTTTCCACCTATGACCCGGTTGCGGAGAATAAAAAGGGGCAGTATCTTATTTTTAGTGTCACTTATTTTATTGGTGGAATATTTCTTTTCATTTTTTCATCTCTTCATTTTTCTTTTAGTGGCGATAGGGGATTTATTGGTTTTGGGATCCTCTTTTTCCCCTTTATCATTGTGTTTGGTTTGATTGCCCGGAAATCGTTAGGACGTTGGAGCAAAGAAGGTTTGACCGAATACCGCCGTTGGACAGCATTTAGGCGATTTATTAGTGATTATTCGCTGATGAAAGAAGCTCCACCGATTTTACTTCAGATCTGGGATCGATATTTAGTATATGCGGTAGCGCTGGGAGTTGCAGAGAAACTTCTCCGCAACTTAAAAATCTATGTACGTGAAACTGGATCTGAGCTTAATACACCGGGGTGGTATCATGTTCCTCATGGTACAGCTTTTACCTTAGCATCACTTGATACTTTAAGCCGTTTAGAGACAATTTCAAGAAATATGGAAAACATGGCGAATCTCACCCGTGCTCTTCAATCTTCGACTTCGGTGGGTGGAGGATTTTCGAGTGGTGGAGGAGGTGGAGGAGGAGGAGGTAGCTCAAGTGCTGGTTAATCACTGATAATTAGTAGTAGAGTTTAGTTGAAATTAAGGAAGCGAAATATTAAAGGAGGTGTTCATTTTGAGTTGGCTGATAGGGTTTATTATTCTCATTGTAGTTGTTTATTTAATTTCGCTCTATAACCGCTTGGTTGTCCTTAAGAATAAAGTAGATAACAGCTGGTCTCAAGTGGATGTTCAATTAAAACGACGTTATGATCTCATTCCCAACCTGGTGGAAACTGTTAAAGGCTATGCAGCTCACGAAAAAGAGGTTTTTGAGAATGTTGCCCGGGCTCGGCAGGTTGCGATCTCGGCTCAAGGACCGGTGGAGAAGGGGCAGGCGGAAAATCAGCTGACTCAGGCTCTGCGTCAATTATTTGCAGTTGCTGAGGCTTACCCTGTCTTGCGTGCTAGCGAAAATTTTACTCAATTACAAAACGAATTGACTGAGACTGAAAATAAAATTGCCTATTCCCGACAATTTTATAACGACACAGTATTCATGTACAATTCATCGATAGAAAAATTCCCAGCCAATATTTTTGCTGGAATGTTTGGATACAAAAAGAGAGAATATTTTGAGACTCAGGGAGAAGAGCGGGAACCGGTGAAAGTGAAGTTTTAATATTTTATCAATCTTTGAGGACAAAGTATAATTTCAAAAATAAAAAACACCGAAGACTTGAATTTAGGGGGATTATAAAATGACAGTGGGTTTAGTAAATGGTGCATTGAGTATATTCGTTTTGTTTTTAGGTTATTGGGGCTATAAGGAAAAAAAGAGCATTATTAGTCTTTTAATAGCAATTGCATTTGCAATTTTTGGATTTTCCCACTTAGTTACTTTATTTGTTTCTCCCGATCGGTTAGTGAATTTTTTAGTTATATTAAGGGTATTTGGGTATTTGTTTGTCGCTTTTGCGCTTTATCAAGATATGGTTCGGAAATAGAAAATTCAATTTGAGGTGATGGTCTTTGAAAAAAACGGTTATTCTTGCCCGATCATTTGCCCGGGCAGCCAAGGATCCGTTGCGACGATTAGAAGATGCCGGAATCATGGTTGAAATCAAGAAAAATCTCGATCCAGAAAATGAAATAGTTGTCTCCGATTTGATTGGTGATGCCGAAGGGGTGTTGGTTGGGATGGATCGAGTGGGTGAGGTTGTCCTTTCCCGCTGTCCAAATTTAAAGGTAGTCTCTAAACATGGAGTTGGGGTCGATAACATTGACCTCAAGGCAGCACAAAAGTATGGGGTAGTCGTTGCAAACGCACCTGGAACCAATTCGGTTTCGGTCGCTGAAATGGCTTTTACTTTAATCCTTACCTTGGCTCGACAGCTCCCCTATTTTTTTGAACAGGTCAAGAAGAAAGATTGGGGTGCAACTCGTTTCGGATTGGAGTTAGAGGGAAAGATTATTGGTATTGTAGGTTTCGGACGGATTGGAAAGACGGTTGGCCAATTTGCCAATGCTTTTGGGATGAAGGTTTTGTTTTTCGATCCCTTCATTTCTACCGATGTTTCTTCTTATCAAAAAGTGACTCTCGAGCAGCTCTTCCGCGAAGCTGATTTCATTACTCTTCATGCTCCCCTGTCAGATGAAACTCGGGAGATGGTAAATGACAAACTCCTCGCCCTGATGAAAAAAGAAGCCTACCTGGTGAATACTGCTCGTGGTGAGCTTATTAATGAAGATGCCCTTTATCGCTCTTTAAAAGAGAATCGCATTGCCGGAGCTGCTTTGGATGTTTTTACCCATGAACCCCCCTTTGAAAGTCCCTTATTCTCGCTTCCCAATGTGATTGCCACTCCGCACATTTCTTCTCATACCCGGGAGGCAAATCTCAAAATGGGAAATATTGCTGCGGAAAATATCATTCGAGTTTTTGCCGGTCAGGAGCCGCTGTATCGGGTGGTGTAATGAAAAAGGTTCAAAAAAATTCTTTAGCCACCTTGTTGGCAGTTTTTATTATCTTCACTATGTACAATTTTTTCCAGCAAGAATCGGGTCAGTATGTTGTAAAAACAGTCATTGATGGAGATACGATCGAACTCAGTAACGGGGAAAAAGTCAGATATATTGGTGTTGATACGCCAGAATTTGAAAGTTCTCAAAAAAAAGCCGAAAAATTTGCCGAGGAAGCCTATCAAGCGAATCGAAAAATGGTTGAGAATCGAAAAGTAAAATTGGAATTCGATGTCGAACAAAGAGATCAGTACGGTCGATTATTAGCTTATGTTTATACCGAAGATGGAATCATGGTGAATGAATGGCTCATTGCCAACGGATATGGAAAAACTGTGGTTTTCCCTCCCAATGTTCGGCATGTTGATCGATTTAAACAGCTGGAAAAAGAAGCTCAAAAGCAAAAAATCGGGCTCTGGAGTGAGTAGGTTTTCATAGCAAAGCCTGCTCATTTTTTCAACCTATTCTGGAAAGACCGTAAATCGTGAAACATGAACAGTTTAAAAATCAACCCTCATCCTGACATTCTCCCGTCAAAGGAGAAGGAACTCCAAATTCTTTTTTTTCACTCGCTCCTTCGTACAAGAGGGTTAGGGTGAGGGCGTAACTGCATTTTCATCCTCAATTGGTGCCACAACGTGGCATGAGTGTCAATCCTGTAAACACCATTTCAACCAATTCCCGTATATTGGCTTCTCCCTTTGGATAAAGGGAGATTGAGAGGGATTCGATTTTTTTATCTCATTCTTTCAAATCCCCCTCACCCCCTTTGCTAAAGGGGGAACGATTTCTGAGTCAGTATTTTCATCCTCAACTGGTGCCACAACGTGGCATGAGTGTCTATCCTGAAAATACCTGTTCCGTATGAGGAACAAGTCTGGTTTAAGGAATATCTTTTTTAGTTAGGACTGGGGCGAGGAAGGTCAATCAACCATTTC
>JAAYUT010000423.1 GCA_012517485.1 Candidatus Atribacter fermentans | reverse complement strand
TTGCTTTTTCTATAATTGAGTTATAATATGGCGAGGATTTTAAGGGAATTGCGAAAATTTCATTTATTAATATACAATCGGCCCAAATCGATGGGAATAATTGAGAAGGAGGTAAAACTTCATTATGGGAAAAAAGAAAGTAGCAATTCTGGTGGGTGGTGGTCCAGCACCAGGTCTAAACAGTGTTATATCTTCAGTAACACTTGAATCAATCCAAAGAGGTTATGAAGTTGTAGGTATTTATAACGGATTTAAATGGATTTCTTCCACTTCCTTTGATCCAAAGGTACATACTATAACGTTAGATCGAAAGGCTGTTGATGGGATTCATTTTAAGGGTGGATCAATATTAGGGACTTCCCGGGATAGTCTCATTAAGGATGGAAAAATCGATACTGAAAAAGTGAATAATGTAAAGAAAGCCATGGAAACAATGGATATCGGATACCTCGTCACTACAGGAGGAGATGACACGGCTTTCAGTGCCAGCATTATATCCAAAGAGATTAAGAATTTTTATGTCGCTCATGTTCCCAAAACTATTGATAATGATTTGCCATTACCTGGTGATATGCCAACTTTTGGTTTTCAAACTGCTCGAGAATTAGGAACTGCCCTTTTAAAGAATTTGTTAGAAGATGCTCGCACGACAGGTCGATGGTATTTTATTATTGCCATGGGGAGGAGCGCTGGACATTTAGCTTTAGGAATGGGAATCGCCGGTGGTGCGACTTTAACCATTATTCCCGAACAGTTTGGTGATGGAAAAACGACTTTAAAAAGTGTTTGTGATATTATCGAAGGTTCGATGCTGAAAAGAAAGCTTCAAGGAATAGATTGGGGAATTGCTATAGTAGCTGAAGGAATCGCTTATAAATTTGGTGATTTTGAACAATTAGAAAAAGTATTAGGGAGACCAATACCGAAAGATCCGCATGGACATCCTCGGTTAGCTGAAGTGCCCTTAGGAGACCTTTTAAAACGGGAAATTGAAAACCGTTATGCCGAGAGAGGACAAAAAATGACAGTAATAGCCAAAGACATTGGATATGAATTAAGGTGTGCAGATCCTATTCCATATGATATTGAATATACTCGTGAGTTAGGGTATGGAGCAATGGATTTTCTCTTAGGTGATGAGTATAATGCAGACTTTAAAGAAGCAGGAGCTATGATTAGCTTGTTAGAGGGAAATCTTAATCCAATTCCTTTCCATCAAATTATGGACCCTGATAGTGGAAAGAAGACCATTCGATTAGTGAATACTTATTCCTACCATTATAAGGTTGCCAGAGCTTTCATGACTTTGCTCGAACCCAATGATTTAAATAATCAGAATCAACTATCCAAGCTTTCTAATCTTGCAAAGATGGATGAAATCACTTTTAAAAATCACTTTGTGAATTTACCAAGAATATAATATATTACCCCTTTTACCAACTCTTTGAATTTTTATTAAAGAATTGGTAAAAGGGGTTAAAATTATGAAGTAAAAATTAATTATTCTCCAACAATAAGGACAGAATTTTCAGTACCAAACTGATTAAAAGCGTGGGGGGTATTCGGGTCAGTAAACCACTGATTATCAATTAAATAACGATACTCATACCTTCCGTGAGGGAGACTAAGAGTGACGCTCCAATGACCTTTAAGAGTCTTTTTAAGTGGGGTAGCCGTTGGATTCCATTCATTAAAAGATCCAACCAAGTAAACTTGTGAAGCATCTGGTGCTATACATTTGAAAGTAACTCTAACCTTTTGTTTGAGTTCGAAAATATTTTCAAGAGTACTCAACAGTGATTCCTTCATTTTATCCCCAACATTTTTAAGTGTTGTTTTAATTCCGGATACCGCGTATTTGATATATTCTCGAGTTTTGGTTTTATTTATCCCTGGAATGTTTCGAATAGCTTCGATTAAACCATGAATGGCCTTTTTATTTAATTCTTCTGCTTTTTCTCGGGTTTCTTTCGTTCCTTCGATAATTCCTTCCATGGCATTTTGCATGAAAACTTTCATTTTTTCTCGGGAAAAACTAAGGTTTTTGATTTCAGAGCTAATAGTCTCCTCAGTTAGTTTTTGAATTTTATCCTGTATCTCTTCTCCTTTTTCTACTGCTTTCATAACAGTTTGACGAAAAATCTCCTTTACCCATTTATCTTGATTTTGGTTCATAATATCCTCCTTTATAAAAAAATTGAGTGGTCGGCTTGAGATTTACCATTTATAATAGTTTTATTCTTGATCCAATATGATCGTTAATAGAAATATCTGTTCTTCTTTTATGGTTTTAAAATAAACGTAATTTTTTTACAGTATATCTAAATGAAATCAAGGAGGTTTTATTCCGTGTTTTGGAATATTTTAATTATAATTTTTTTATTTTTTTTAATTTATCCTGTGATTCAAATGAAGGCTCTTCAGCAGCAAAGGTACTTTTTCATTCGAAGCCTTGAACGAAAACGTGGTTCACGGGTTATCGTTCTTATTCATCGCCAGGAAGAGATGTCTTTTTTTGGGTTTCCTATTGCTCGTTATATTAATATTGAAGATTCCGAAAAAATTTTAAGAGCTATTCATTTAACCAATAAAAACATCCCTATCGATCTCATTTTACATACTCCAGGAGGCATTGTTCTTGCTGCAGAACAAATTGCCCGAGCTGTTAAAAAGCACCCGGCGAAAGTAACGGTATTTATTCCACATTATTCTATGTCAGGTGGCTCATTAATAGCATTAGCTGCTGATGAAGTAGTGATGGATCCAAATGCCGTTATAGGACCGGTTGATCCTCAGATCGGAACTTTGCACAGTCAATATCCAGCGGCTTCAGTATTGAAAGCGTTAGAAATACCTAATCCTAATCGTAATGATGAGACTTTAATTTTAGGAGATATTGCTCGAAAGGCTATCAATCAGGTATATCAGGTGGTTTATGATTTAGTCAAAGACAAAGCTGATGAAGAAAGAGCCAAAAAGTTAGCAGAAATATTAAGTACTGGAGTATGGACTCATGATTTTCCGATTACTGTTGAATTGGCTCAGGAATTAGGGTTACCAGTGCGCATAGGTATCCCTCAGGAAATCTATAACCTAATGGAACTCTACCCACAAACCCAACAAAATCGACCATCTGTTGAGTTTATACCTGGCCCTTATCGAAAGCCAGATAAGAAAGGGAGCTAAAATTCTAATATAAGAAAATTGGAGACACATATTTTATGAAAGGTATGGAAGGTCCAAATTCAAATTTTTCTTGAATCGCTGCAAATCGGTTGCATAACAATATCCACAACGATACCAGCAGGTATGGTAGGTACCAATATCTTTACTTATGGTGCATCCACAATGAACTCTTTGTCCAGGGTCTTTTTTTCGGAGTTTTTTTGGGATTTTTACCTCAGGGAGAGCAGCTTCAATATCATGAAAATGAATACATTGTCCTGGTTTAATCAAATTTTTTCTCATAATTTCAAGGAATTCTTTTTTTTCACAGCAACCAAAGACCTCGAGTCCATAACAATTGGCAATTTCTTTGATATTTTTCGTGAGATCATCAATCTCTTTGAGATCCGGTTCAAATATATTAATATCACATTGTTTTCTTAGTTTTTGAAAAACCCGTTGATTTTTTTTATAGAAATCAAGAAAACTAATTACAACTTTCTTAGTATATGGATGTAATAATTTAGCGAGTTGAAAAAAAGCTTTTTTATGAAAGGATAAATCAAAATTAAGATTTCCTTTGCAAAATATAATTGGATCATAGCGCCAAATTATTCTTTTTTCTCCTATTCTATCGGCAAGCTTAGAAAAAGTTTTCACTCTCTCTAATAAAGGTGGAAGGTATGGCTCAAATACGGTTTGATGGTAAGGGTTTATAGTCAAGTGGAAAAGATACCGATTATTAAAACCCAAATGATCGATTTCGGGAAGATAAGTGAAAAAGGGAAGGGGGTTTTTACTCCAAAAGACAATTGCTTCTACTTCATTTGGACTAAGAGATTGGATGTTAAAACGGTGCATATTGAACGGATTCGGAATAACGACAAATCCATCTCGGAGTCTTCTAATTAACCACTCGCCATAAAAAGCAGGAATATCAGTTCGACGACTGGCACTGATAATCATTCATTCCTCCTTTTATATAAAACAAAGAACATTTTTGAGCAATTTTTTAAAATATGTCATGAAATATTATATCTCCCTTTCATTTTTGTGTGGAGGAGTTTAAAATGAACCTAATTTTCAATTTTAAGAGATTTGTTGAGCTATTGAATGATGATTTAATGATGACAATGGACCTTGTGTCGTAGAAAAGAATGAAAAAAACAAAGACCAGGCGAGGATGAAAAGAGTTTCCCTTCACCCTATCTCTCTCCCACGAAGGGGCGAGGGGATATTGGTGAAAGAAGCCGAGGGGTAAGGGAGAGAAAAAGGAGAAGGAAAGTAGCGGCTTTGAATGATGTCATTTTTTTCTCATTTCTAGATTTTCAGGATCAAGGTACAATGAGATATAACTAAAAATTCGAGAAAGATAAATATGCAAAAGGTATTCCAGCAGTAAG
>JAAYUT010000422.1 GCA_012517485.1 Candidatus Atribacter fermentans | reverse complement strand
TGATGTGAAAAGAGGAACCGATTTAAAGGGACGAATCGATTTAAACCTATATCGGCAAGGTGTGAAGAGTCTTGATTTTGGTTTATTGATTCCGAAAGATTTTATTCCTGGTGAAGCCGAGGTCGTGGTACGAGGTTTGAATTGGGGTGATGAAAACGCTCAAATCCCTCCGTCACAAACTGATCTTGATCATTATATCAATGAAAAAGTAAAACAATTAAAATCCAATGGTATTAAGATTGAATTGAAAAGCAAGAGTGAGACCTTTTCCAGTGATAATCAGCAAAACTTCATTTCTGAAATCGTTTCACTTCCTTTTGTATTAGAGGGTTCTTTTACGGGTAGTGTTGTGATTTTGGAGTAAAATCTTGAAAAGGTTTATTGTCGCCTTAACGATATTCATCATTTTTTTAGTTGGAATATCCTTTTTTGGTTTTCAGCGCTTAGCCAGTAAAACTATTGGTCGTTTATTAAATCAATTCAATACTGGGTCGACTCAACTAACATATCAACAAATAACGTTTTCGTTTCCTCTCAATATTAAAATTGTTGAACTCTCTTTGAACAATGATGATTTCTCTTTTTACGCTCCTCAAATGAGCATTTCTTTGAATTGGGGTCTCTTGTTTGGTCAGGATAAGAATATTGTTGCCACCATCCCAACTGCAGTACTCTCCTCTCGTACAAACAACTTCATTCAGAATATTAAGGATTTTCAGTTTCGTCATGTACCGGATTTTGAAATTGATATTAAAAATCTAACTGTTCCAAATAGTACTTACCATCTTGAAGCTTTTCCGATTTTTCTTCAAAAGAAGAACGAAGCAATATCCTTTCAAATAAATCATCCAAAAATAACAATGAGTGGTGATGTTATATCAGAAAAAGAAATTCACACTGACTATCAAATTCTCAGTGATAATTCTCCTCTCAAGGGTCAACTCATTTTTTCTTTCAATGATGATTCTTTGAAGGGAACCGTTGAAGGGGGAATGGACTTCTCTTTTTCTACTCTACTGGTACATAAAGAAGATGGAATTGAGTTCCGAAATCTTCAAATACAGCAAATGAATGAAGAAAAAAGAAGTTTCTCTTTTAATGGTGGAAGCCGATTATGGCTTAAAGATCAACCTCATATGCAAATAAACGGACAGATCAGCACGGGAACTATTGAAAATACCTTTGATATCAATCTCAATTTTCAACTTAAAAACCTTTCAGAAGTTATTGGAGATTTGCATATAAAAACTAAGGAACCAAAAATTGATATAGTGGCGAGTTTGGATTTTATTCCAGAGGACTCAGTTTTTTCAATTCAGCTTCTTCCAGGATCGATTATTGAAGGGAATCCAATTCTTGGTGAAATTCAAGGGAAATATTCCGATCAACTGATAAATCTTGAGTTTGTTAGCCAGCCAATGGATATTCAATTTGCCGATATATTTGGAAAAGGCACAATCCGTGGGAATGCGACTTTTTCTTCTGGGGATTTCAGAGCAGAAGGGCAATTGGATAGCGAATGGTTACAATATCAAAATTATCGAATAGAAAAAGTTCAATTGCAGTTACAATATAACCTTGAGAAAATTTTATTTCATGCAGTTGGTCAATTATTTGACGGAATAATAACCCTGGATGGCACTTATTTTAAAAAGCAACTCCACGCGACCGGTTCTATTGAAAACAGTAAAATAAACCAATTTATAGGTGGAAGCGATCTTCCATTAAACGGTAATTTTTCTGGTATATTTGAGGTGCAAAAACCAAGGAGTGATCCCTTGGTTATATCCTTAACGGTAACAAATGGAACGCTTTTTTGGAATGATGTTTTTCTCGGTGACCAATTCACTGCTCATCTAAATTACTTAGGAGAAAAGATGATCATAACTGATTTATTCCTTCGAAACCAAGATGGAGTGATTGAAGGGGAAATTGAGAAAGAATCTGAGAATATAAAAGGTAACCTTCGCTTGACCAATTACACAATTTCCTATCCGATTGCTGAAGGTACCCTTAAAATGAAGGTCGAAGGAATTGGATCCTTTCAGTATTTAGAAGGACGTTGGAAAATTGCTGTTGATTTCTTCTCACCAAACTGGAATTATGACGAATGGTCGGGAACTCATTTAAAATTTCAAGGGGAGATATCACCGGAGACAATACTCATCACCAAATGTGAAACTCAACTCTTGGGAGGAGATTTATCATTAAGTGGTGAAATAATACCCTATAAATCAATAAATCTAATTGGAACCATGAAAAATCTTGAATTTCCAGATAATGACTATCAATTTAAGGGTAAAATTCAAGAAGTACTTTTGCAGGCTCAAGGAGCATGGGATAGGGTATCTTTTGGCATCAATGCTCAGGGGCAAAGTTTAACTTATCAAGGTCAGTCCATGGGAGATACTTTTCAAATAACAATTGAAGGTGAGGGTCCACTTCCGAAAAAAAATGAGAAAATTGGTTTTGAAAAGTATTTAGACCCTGAAATTCTCAAAAAAGGAGATATTCAGATTCAAAATGTTTATTTTGAACAAAAGATCGAAGGTGGTTATCAAGTAACAGGTCAAGGAGATATTGAAGCACGGCTCGATGTTTCAAATAAAATATGGAATTTTAGAAGTCAAAATCTCAGGCTTACAGTTGAGGAGTTTTTAAATTTTACTGGCTCAGTTCAGGGGAGCTTTAAAAATGATCAAATTAACATTCAGCGAATCCATTTGAAAGAGAAGGCACGAAATATAGATCTTTTTGGCTTTGGAACCTACCATGTTAAGGAGAAAATTATACAAGGTCAGTTTACAAGCCAATATGATACCAATCTTTCTCTTCCCGATTATGATCTCGAGGTGTATTTAAGTGGTGATGCTGAGCTGAACTTAACAGGTACGATTGATAAACCTGAATATCAAGGGTGGGTTCAAGCCAATCAAGGCAAGATTGTGCAACGGGGTAAAGACATCATTCAGTTTGAAGATGTTTTTTTGACCATAGATGGAAAAGATTTTTTTGTTTCAAAAGGTCATGGTCAATGGTTAGGTTTTGATTTTAATGCTAAAGGAACGATAGGTAAGGATGGAATAAACCTCACTTTCGATATTCAGGGGAAAAATGGCTTATTAGGTCAATTTGATTATTTTCAAGGTTTTTGGCAGGGTACCATAACACTTCAAGGTGAATACTCTGACCTTCACGCTGGAGGGGAGATCCAAGTTAAAAATGGATTCATTGATACAACCCAATTTAATAAAAGGAAGGGGTCCTCGGAGTTATTTCAAAATTTGGATGAGTTATTTCAAAATTTTCCTTTAAAATTGAAACTTGTTTTAAAAACTGATGATAATTTTCGTGTGAGGACTCGTTTTATTGATTTAAAATTGAATGGTGGATTAACTCTTGAAAGGAGTCAGGGTTCTATCGAGGTTAATGGTCGTTTAGATGTTATTGAAGGGACATATGACTTAGTAACTCGAACTATTCCCCTTCAAGGATATGTGGTTTTTGGAGATTATTTTGGTTTTATTCCTCAACTTCATTTGGAAGGGCAAACTGAAATTAACCGGTATCATATCATTTTGAAAGCTGATGGACCATTAGATGATTATGAAATGAAGCTCCAATCTGAGCCACCTCTCATTCAGGAAGAAATACTTTCGCTCTTATTCGTCGGCGATAAAGAAGCTTACCAATCTTTAGAAACTTTAGATTTAGAACCTCATCTATTAAGTGCTTTACGGTTTTTCTTAGGGATGAAAGGAACAGGGTTAAAGAATGTTCTTTTTTTTGATAGTATAGAGTTGGTAGCACCGAAGCAAGAAAATGAGGGATTTTATGGTATAGAATTAAAAAAAGAACTTGGAGAAAATGCTTCAATAAGTTATACTCATGATTTAAGTGGGGGAGATAATTCAACCTGGAATTTTGAACTCGATCTCAATCGAGAATGGTCCTTCAAATCTGAGTTTGGTACCGATGGTCATTATGGTTGGGAATTGGAATTTACCACTCGATTTTAACCAGCTAAATTATAAAAAGGATTTTAAATGATAGAATATTTATGACAAATCGTATTCGTAACTAGTGTTTGGTGAGCTATTTTAATACCTAATGCTGAAATGAAAGAAATAAAGGTTAGTTTTATGAAGATGGTTTTTTAAAAACAAAGAGTATTTTTTTCGGTGGGGAATTTTTTAGAAGTGTTTGAAGGATTTCTTTTGATGTTGAAATAAATAAAAGGAGTCCTTTTAAGAATAGAAATACATAAAATTTAGAGAACATAAAAAATTTTGAATCAGAGGACAATCTCCTTGAAATATCTTGGTTACGAGGTCAAAATTGAAATGGGAAATGGAGGGAATTAATTTTATGCGAAATCATTCGTTAGAATTGCTTTTAGTTGGTTTTATTCTCATCTTTTTTCTTTTAATGTCAGTGGGCCAAATGGCGTGGGCACAGAATGGTCCTCCCATTGTCGCTATACGTGTTGAAGGAAATAATAATATTAATAGCCAGCTCATTTTATCGGCAGTTTCAATTTCCCTCAAAGAACCATTCAATCAAGAAAAAATCAAAAGTGATATTAAATCAATATTTGATCTGGGTTATTTTACCAAGGTATGGGTTGATACGAAGCAATATCCAGATGGAATCGAATTGATATTTAAAGTTGAAGAAAATCAAGTTTTAAAAGAAATTAAAGTTCAAGGGAACACCCAAATGAGCACGGAAGAAATCCGGTCGGCGATGATTTTAGTACCTGGTCAGGTCATGAATTGGAAAATTTTTCAAAACGATTTAGACCGAATAAAAGCATTATATAGCAACAATGGTTATATGATTACAGCAATAGGTGGTACTGATTTTACTTCGGATGGTATTTTAAAATTTACCATTCATGAAGGTATTGTTGAACAGATTAAAATTGAGGGAACCGAAAAAACCAAAGATTATGTCATTCTTCGAGAATTATCTTTTAAAACCCCAACCAAGTTTGACTTTTCTGAAATCAAAAAAAGCATGAGAGCAGTTTATAATTTAGGCTTTTTTGATGATATTAGTATGAAAATAGAACCTGGTAGCGATCCAAATAACGTGATTATCGTGATTAAAGTTATTGAGAAGTTAACTGGCGAAGCTGGTTTGGGAGTCGGATATAACACTGAGGACGGATGGTTGGGTTTTATTCGTTATCAAGAGAGTAATTTTGGTGGAAATGCCCAAAAATTGGAACTTCGTTATGAATTTGGTTCAAGGACTTTATATCGACTTTATTTTGAAGAACCCTGGCTTTTCGATACACCAACATATTTTTCTCTTTCAGTTTATGATCAAATACGGGAGAGAAAAAATCGTGAAGAAGGAGAGATCATAGGGAGGTATGAAGAAGAAAGAGTTGGTGGTCAAGTTGCTTTTGGAAGAAGATTTTCTGATTATTGGAGGTGGAGACTGAGTTATAAGACTGAAAATATCATGCTCACCGCATTGGAAGGAGAAGTTCCAAATCGAGGGGGTTTAACTAATTCTCTTACCCCAATGATCATTTATGATACTCGAGATGATGTTTTTAATCCTCATAGTGGATGGTATGGAATTGCTCAAGCAGAAATTGCCGGTCGTTTTTTAGGTGGAGATAATAATTATAATAAATACATTTTGGATATAAGAAATTATATCGATACTGGTCAGGATACCGTTCTTGCCCTTCGTTTGATGGGGGGGATTGCCGATACAATGCTTCCTGAGTATGAGAAGTTCTCAGTTGGAGGAGTGAATACTTTAAGAGGGTATGACCTCTCTGAATTTGAAGGCGAGCAGATGTTGGTTTTTAATGCTGAATATCGATGGGATATTGCTGACAATACGCAATTAGTGTTTTTTGGTGATGCCGGTTATGCCTGGGCTTTGGATGAACCAATCCGATTTGACGACATTAAATTTGGTTATGGTGTTGGTTTACGATTCGACACGCCACTTGGGCCAATCCGTTTAGATTATGGTTTGGGCGAGGAAGGAGGACAAACCTACTTTAGCATTGGTCAAACTTTTTGATGAAGTTGGGTTGCTAAAAGATATCGTGAAGGGATTATAGCCCTTTTGAGAGAAAGAAAGGAGAAGTCATTATTATGAAAAAGCAGTTGTTTATCATTGGACTATTGGTGATGATGTCACTTTTTTTGTTTGAAAATCTATCGTGGGCGGCTCCTGCCTCCCAAAATATAGGTCTCATTGATGTTGAGAAATTATTTAATGCTCATCCCAATACTCAGAAAATCATTGATTTAGAGAAACAATTTGTTGAAGAAAAGCAGAAAAGGCAACAAGAACTTAATGAGAAAGGGAAAGGGAAAACCAGAGAAGAAGTCCGAGAACTTGAGGACCAAATGAACAAAGAGTGGGCTCCTATCGGGGAAGATTTGTTAAAACAAAGACAAGAGCTGATCAATAAAAGATATAACGACGTTATTGCAGCAATAAAAGCAGTAGCTGAATCGATGAAACTCACTTTGGTGATTCGAACCCAAGTTCGAGTTCCAGTTAGCCAAAATGAAGCAGTTGATATGCCGGTAGTTCTTTATGGTGGGACAGATATCACCAATGAGGTTATTGAGAAAATAAAAACCATGAAATAAATAACGTGAGAATGAAGTGAAATTCTTTGAAAATTAAGGAAATAATGTCATACATCGGTGGTCACCTCATTGGTGACCCCGAATTTGAAGTTTATGGTATAGGAACTCTTGATAATATAACTTCGGGGAATATAGTATTTTTGTTTCAACAGCAAAAAATATCCACTTCATCTTCATCTGTCCCTGATGTTATAGTTTGTCGAGAAGGAATAGACGTTCAAGCAAAAAATCTTATAATGGTTGAAAACCCCCGTTTAGCTTTTATTCAATTACTTCCAAAATTTTATACTCAAGATTTTCCTGAACCAGGTATTCATCCCTCGGCATTTATCCATCCTCGAGCATATGTTGGGAAAAGAGTATCAATTGGAGCTGGAACCTATGTTGAATCCGATGTCATCATTGATGATGATACCATTCTCTTTCCTCAGGTTTACATTGGAAAGGGATGCCAAATTGGGAAAAATTGTTTAATTTACCCTCAAACGGTTATTCGAGAAAATTGTATTCTTGGTGATCGAGTGATATTGCAGAGCGGAGTTGTTATTGGTGGTGATGGTTTCGGTTATGAGAAAAATGGAGAAATTTATTTAAAAGTTCCCCATATTGGAAAGGTCATATTGGAAAATGATGTTGAAGTGGGAGCTAACTCTACTATTGACCGTGCAACCTTAGGAGAAACCAGGATTGGATCAGGTACCAAAATTGATAATTTAGTAATGATTGCCCACAACGTAAAAATTGGTAAAAATTGTATTATTGTTGCCCAATGTGGAATTGCAGGAAGTAGTCGTCTTGGTGATGATGTGGTCATGGCTGGGCAATGTGGAGTTGTAGATCATGGAAAAATTGGGAATCGTGTTCGTTTAGCTGCTCGAACTGGGGTAGTCAATTCGATACCTGATGATCAAATGGTTTCTGGTTTCCCTGCTCAGGACCATAGAACTGAAATAAAAGAGAAGGTGCTATTACGGAAATTACCGGACCTATGGCAGAGAATCAAAAATTTGGAGAAAAAAGTATTCAAATCTTAGTTTCTGCAAAAAAGCAAAAAACCATTTCTCGTTCATTTTCAATTACTGGGAAGGGATTGCACTATGGCAAAGATACCCGCGTTGAAGTTCATCCTGCAAAAGTTGATCAAGGGATTGTATTTCAGGTTTTTCAGAATCAAAAAGATTTATTCATTCCCACCCATTTTTACCATCTTCGTGACGGCAATCGAAGCTCGACACTCTCAAAAGAAGGCGTTTCTCTTTCTACGGTAGAACATTTTTTAGCGGCAGCTTGGGGTGCAGATGTCGATAATCTTCTGGTAAAAGTTGAGGGAGATGAACTCCCTGCTGGAGAAGGAAATTGCTCGTTATGGATAGAAAATTTTAATCGAGTAGGTTATAAAGAACAAAAACTCAATCGAGTTTACTACCAAATTGATGAGACGTTAGTAGTAGGCAACAGCGGAAAGTATCTATTTGCATTACCAAGTAATGTTTTTAAGGTCACCTATTTTTTAGATTATTTTTTTGAGTCGACTTTTGCTCTATGTATGACTTTTTCCGAGGATGAAACTGAATTTTTCAAGATTGCTCAAGCACGAACATTTGCCTTCCAGGATGAAATTCAACATATCATCCAAACCGGTCTCGGGAAAGGAGTTAAAGATTCTGCCTTAATTCTCGATAATAAGGGACGTGCGGATAAGA
>JAAYUT010000421.1 GCA_012517485.1 Candidatus Atribacter fermentans | reverse complement strand
CTGAGACTTCAACCCCTCTCCCCCTCACCCTCTTTTCCATCCGAATAATGGAGCGATGTGTCATGGAATGTCGAAGAGTTGATTTCCATCCTCAACTGCTATCATAACAGGGTATGAAGATTTATCTTTACTTTACAAAAAATAAAATCTGGCCTCCTTGATTATTTATTATTATGTTCTAAGATTGATTGAAGGAATGATTTTATAAGTAAAGCAGAATCATTCCATTTCAGCCTTTTAAAAGTTAAAGGAAATGATCAACCTTCACAAATTTATTATATTAATAAATTTTTCGTTCATCCCTGTTTTTTAAATAGGTTCAAGGAGAGCTCAGCATGTCTTTAAAAATAAAAAATTTTAATTGGAAATTATTTTTTCTCCTCTGGTTCATGGTAGCGGTAAGCATCGTATTCGTTTTCCCGTATACTTTAACCACCCAATCAGAACTCATGAAACATCTTGAGGTGCCGGTTACAGTAGGACAAATCATTGCTATGCAGCTTCTAACCAATGGTCTGCTATTTGGTTTGGTTATTGGAATTGGTTTAATTATCGCCAATAAAATTGGTTTGGGATTACCCTTCTTAGATGCAATTACTCGTCGAGAAAAAATTACCAAACCCTTTAAGCCAATTGCCTGGTTTTCGATCTTGATCGGCATCGTTTTTGGTTTCATTATTATAGGCTTAGATACCTGGATTTTTAATCTGAAAAAAGTCGGCTTAGTACTTCCAAAAACCGTCAATCCACCGGCTTGGCAAGGTTTTCTTGCTTCTTTTTATGGAGGAATTGTCGAGGAAGTACTCCTTCGCTTATTCTTGTTGTCACTGTTGGTTTGGATTGGCAATTTAATGACGAAAAACAAAGGCATGCGTCCTCATATTCGAGTCCTTTGGATAGCCAATATCATTACGGCTGTTATTTTTGGTTTAGGCCATCTTCCAGCCACAAAAGGGATGGGACTCCCTATCAATTCCTTTATTATCAGCCGAGCAATTGTCCTGAATGGAATTGCAGGCTTAGCTTTTGGATGGTTATACTGGACTCGTGGTTTAGAAAGTTCAATGATAGCTCATTTTAGTGCTGATATTGTCCTTCATGTATTGTTTGCCTTTTAATTTATTTTCTCAATAAAACTAAGGAGAAGGAAATTAAAAAAGCCTTCCGAATTGTTCAATTAAATGAGCAATTTGTTTCTTTCTCGGCCCCAATTTAATAACCATTCCGGTATCAATAACCTTACCACTTTTGGATTCACAGAGTTTTCTCATTTGATGAAGAGCCTGATTCCCACCTGTCCAGGCAAAGGGAAGACCTTTGGTTATAAAACAGGCAATCTTTTTCCCTTGGAGTGATGGCATTAGATTCATATAAGCTGCCATAGCTGGAGAAAGCGACCATCCCCTTACCCAAGCACCAAAAATAATTGCTTCATACTTGTTTAAATCGGGAAGGGATTTTAATTGAATTTTTTGAATATCGATTTGTTTCTCATCAATTGG
>JAAYUT010000420.1 GCA_012517485.1 Candidatus Atribacter fermentans | reverse complement strand
ATTTCCAACCTATCGAAGCATCCGGAAGTAGTTTACCATCTCTTAGCTTTCCATGCCACTAACAAGATCAGTTTTTGGAATGCTTGCCGAGGCTGGACAGGGGTTGATCCAGGAGTAAGCTTCCATTTCCTCCCACCTCATGGTACAGCGAGTTTAGATGACTATATTGCCAATGGGTTCAATCCAGATGATGCCAAAGAATATCTCCAAGGTTATTATGATAATTTCTTTGCGCCCAACATTGCCCCCTATCTCCGTATTCCAGGCGGGAATGAATATTGGGTAGCTCTCGATCGTCATCTTTCTGAAGCCTATACTGGTCAGGTTGATGCTCGAGAAGCTTTAAACCGAACTGCTCGAGACTGGGAAGATATTACCAATCGAATCGGTCGAGAAGATCAATTGAAATCTTACCAAGAGGCAATTGGATATACTCCTTAAAAAACCTAAATTTGAGGAGGGTCACTAAGACCCTCCTCAAAAGGAGAATCCCAAATGGCTGCTCTTAGATCAAAAAGAATTAAATATTTCTTTATTCTTCCTTCTATCATATGGGTTTTTGCTTTCACTCTTTTTCCTCTTATTTATTCGTTAACGCTTAGTTTTTTTAAGGTCCGCCTTGGTAAGCCTTTGACCTTTGTTGGACTTTTCAATTTTGGTCGAATTCTTCATGACTATAAACTAGCAAACTCTTTAAGGGTCACTCTCATTTATGTTGCGATCACGGTCGCAGTTCAGGTTTTATTAGGATTACTTCTCGCACTTCTATTTCACCAGGAAATAAAAGGGAAATCCCTTTGGAGAGCACTCCTTATCCTCCCTATTTTTTGTACCCCAGTAGCCGTTGGTTATTTAGGTCTAACCATTTTTTATGAAGAAGGAGGACCAGTCAACAACATTCTTATGTCCCTATTCAATCTTAAAATTCCTTGGCTTTCCAGCCCAAATTGGGCATGGATTTCAGTTCTTTTACTCGATATCTGGCAATGGACACCCTTTTGTTTTCTGGTTATTTTAGCGGGTCTTCAATCTCTTTCTGAAGAGGTGTATGATGCAGCCTATATCGATTCCTCTTCTGAGTGGCAAATCTTTCGGAAAATTACTTTTCCAATGATACAACCGGTTGTTATTATTGTCTTGCTCTTGCGTCTCATTGAATCATTTAAAATTTTTGATATCATCTTTAGCTTAACGGGAGGAGGCCCGGGAACTGCTACTGAGGTGTATTCCCTCTACACCTATCGAACTGGATTGCGGTTTTTTGATTTTGGTTATGCATCGGCACTTTCCTATCTTTTATTGGCAATAGTTATGGTGGTAGTCAACCTCTTTTTCAGGAGAATTCGGCAGGTTTACGAGTAAAGGAGAAAAAAATGGGAGTAGTTAAAAGGAAATCTCCAGTTTTTAGCTTTATTCGATATGTTTTAGTAGTGATAGTTGTCTGTTGGGCACTATTTTTGCTCTATTGGGGCGTGGTGACCTCTTTAAAGCCTCCGGCTGAAACCTTTACTATTTCAGGAATTTCAGTTCCATACCTTCAATTTATT
>JAAYUT010000054.1 GCA_012517485.1 Candidatus Atribacter fermentans | reverse complement strand
CTCGTCTACGGCGATGAGGTCGGGGGAGCGATTGTCCCAGAAGAGGAAGGTGACTTCCTCACGCAACTGGCGCGGGATGTGCTGGATGGAGCAAAGCTCTCTGATTTACAGACTCTGTTCGCTGATGACTTGCAGGTGAGTCATAATCCGATGGGTAGTCTGACCATACCCAGCGCCGTGATCGTGCCAAGCCCGAAGGTGATGACCTGGGATGACTGGGTGAGTCAAAAGGCCGTGGTCGTCAGAAGGACAAGGAGAAAGGAGGTAGCTCCGGAGGGACAGATGGGATTGGGATTTTAAGAAAAGCGGCTTTAGGTTCTCCTAAAGCCGTTCTTTTTTGGCCTTTTCAGGTTTAAATTACAAATAATTATAAAAACCAGGGTCTAAAATAACCTAATCCAGGATTTATTCTCATATTCGTTTTTGAAATGAGATCAGCTACTTTTTGTGCATATAGGGTAGTAATTGGCAATCTAACATTATCTTTTAAGCTTCCCCAATGGAGCTGGGTCAATGCCATTGCGTGTTTTGCTAAATCTTCACTGCTGTAAAATTGATTGGCGTTGCATCCATATTTTTGAAGAATTTGCTGATTCGGTACTATCGAAGTGAGTAATAATGGTTGGGGAGTACCGATACCAGGGTAATTCATAAACAGTCCTGATGAAGTTTGTCGATAACTACGTCCAGTTGATGCGATTACTAATTTCTCAGGATTCAGTTGCAAGGCGGAACCCCTAAATATTGTATTATTTTCTTTGCCTGTTTGGGCTGCAGCACCATATAACCTAAGATGATGTTCTTGTTCAATTTGCAGTAACCCTAACTTACAATCTCCAAGAGAACCTAAAACCTGTCGAATTCCTTCTAAGAAACCAATTACTTCACATTCATATATTTGTCCTAATTTATGTAAGACAATATTTGTCGCATTTTCATGAGTTTTGGTTTGTTTTTGTTGATATAACTTTAATGCGTTATAAACGATACTCTGTGACACACTTTGGCTTATTTTGAAACTAGCTGACCCTTGTGTGTATTTTTCTGTTCCTTCAAAACTATTTAGATCATTTTGGGAAAGATTGGCCGAATCAGAGGCGACATCAATCCAACTGCCATAATTATCAAAAATGTGAGCAATACCGGCAAAGATATGATTGCCTGTCGTTTCTGGATTGATTCCGAACCCGATTCCAATAAAACAATGAACATTTCCAAGACTATTCGCTAAACGCCAGGGTTTTCCACCCATTTTGGAATATATATTTAGCCAAAGCGAATCCATAATGGGACCAAACGCAATGTCCGGATCATTAATCTTATTCATTGTTTCATAAGTGATAAAAGTGGAAGGTATTCCTTCCTCGACAAAAGCTTTTTTTAATTGGTAATAAAAAGGATTGTCATCGATATCATTTTCACCAGGGATTATCACTATTGCATGTTTATTTACGTCCCTTTTAGAGGTTATATTCCAATCTCGAATAATATCCTGTAAGGCCTTTTGATATCCCTGAATTGTTTCTTCAACAAAAAATAACCCATCTTCTTCTTCAAAAGCATTAACAAAGGATGTATTATATTTCCCCTTATTTTCAGGCAAGCTTATTCCTATAAAATCCCGATCACCCTTACAACGTGCTTTATATCGTCCATTCGAAAAATAGTTTATTAATTGCCGGCACGAGCTTATAGATTGCTCATTATTTGGAACGATTATATAGGGAGATATGACTTTAAATGGTCGATTGGGATCTCTTCTATCAAACGCTCCTCTATTAGTAAATAGCCATCCACCACTCAAAGTCTGTGGAGTTGGATTATTACTATCATTGGTGATTTGTTGGTCAGGTAAGAAAATAGCTTTATATATTCCTTGAGAGGTTTCAGGGGCAATTGCATGTGCGATAGTCAATACAATTTCCACTGGGATTTCCGTTTGGTTTACTTTTATAACTCCCCAGTTTTGAAGACCTTTTTGACCAATCATAAAAATTTGTCTTATCCAATCATTTGTTAGATTTAACCGTTCATGGGAATCCATTAATGTGGCTTTGCGATAACTGGTCCTTACATCCGGTTTTGCGCTTAAGTCCATTCTTGATAAACGAGAGAAAACCACATAAGAGGGGAACAAGGAATATTTTGTACCTCTTTTACTCGCTTTCACTTGAATGAATCTGGTGTGCTCTGAAAATCTTGGGCAAGAGTTAAACCTTTTTGCGAGAAAATCTTTTGAGTCATCCTCAACATCCTTTATACCCATTTCTTGGACATAATATCCTAGTTTCCCGGGAATTAAACAATTACAGGAACCATCCGGGCGGACCAGTGAACATAAATTCTTATTGCGAAATGAGCACAGCCCAACTAATTCTAAGTTTTCCCGATTTTCTCTCGCTGTGTCAGTAATACACGTTAATGCTATATATGTTGGGTCGAGATAAAATTTTAAGAATCCATCTTCAATACATGTAGTAACCTCGACTGCTTTGTGAGCCAATCTGTCGGTCATTAATGTCGGCCTGAAAAATGTGTGACCATATATCGAAAAAATGCCTTGTTTCATAGCCTGATAGCTAACCATCGCAAAAGTTAAACGTTCAATCACACGTTCAGGAACTTCTCTAAGTGGAACTAATGATAGTTGTTTTAGATTTAAATCCCTTTGTTGTTTTACCAAAAATGAGAATAGGGCTTGTTTATCTCTTTCTAAATTTTGCTGTTCCACGGGAAGCGCAAATATTACTTCACCTTCAAAAATAGAGACTCTATTTTGCTCACTCCGTAAAATAAACTCGATTTGATTCTTGTGCCGAGTGCTAATCCCAGATAAAGAACATTTGAACACAGATAAATTTTTTATTGTATTCAGTTGAATACGAACTTCATTGATTGAGATTGTTCCCTGCATTATTCGATCTCCTTTTTCTTCCTGAAGTGGAGCAAATGTCGTAACAATGGTATCTCCTTCATTCCTTCAAGTGCACTTTCGCCACGAGAGACTGCCTGAATTTGGGAGAGCAGATAATCCGCCCATACAGGTAGAATAAGCAAATCACTTAACGCAGGAGTCGAAGTAAATACAATTTGATTGTTTTCAATTCTTAATCCAAAAAGGTAAATACTGGCTAATATTCCAGCCAGAAAAGTGAATACGATTGCCAATATATTCCCAATAACATTAGCGGACCTTGATATTTGAACAAATCCCTTTTCATTCTTGTTTTCGTAGTCGAGGAATTCAATAATTTGTTTTTCGGGAATTCCAACTATGCTTAGATTGAAGAAGGTATCTGACAATAATGTGCTTAAAGTGACCAAGCTTAATTCGGCAACATCAATATCTGTAGATTGATTAGTCTGAGTTTCTTCGATATCCTCTTCAACCAATACACGATTCTCATCGTGGTCTATGTCTCTGTTTGTTTTATCGCTTTGCCCGTATTTGCTTTTGATGTCATTGGAAATATGTTTAGAAAAAAACGAGGTTGTCATATGAGCAAGTTCTTCGTACAGCATGGTTTTTAAATGGAATAGCGATTCAATGTCGCTTTGATTAATAGACTTTGATATACCAATTAATCCCCAAGATTTTTCATAAGTTTGTGCATATGGATTCGCAATTGATGTTCGGATTATATTAAGTCCCGATTCTTTGGTTGATTCTTCTAAGGCGGGGATTAAGAGCAATGCTTGGCTGATCGCTTGGATATCTTGCTGGGCTAGGAAAGTCATATATCTCTGATTGAAATAGCTTAGAGCATTTTCATGGATAGCATTTCTGTCATATAGTAAACCAACAGTAAAAGCTAAAAATGAATCTCCATACCAATCTTGTTTGCTTGCATATTCCAGGTACCTATTGAGAAATTCATTAGGGAGTAAATACTTTTGATCATTGGGATTTTCCACTAAGTAATATGTGGAAATTGCTAAAGTCTTCTCTCGCAAATCTGCTTGATCCCTTGGATCTGAATATAAGTATGGTGTAATGTAATTGAACAACCATTCACGAATTTCTTCTAAACAGTTTTGTTTCTCAGAGTGGTTAAAAATTATTGCTAAAAGACTAGCCAGATACGGACTTAAGGCTTCTCCTTTTACCAGCTCAAGTACTTGTAGTGCTTGAGCGTATTCATAAACCGTACTTTTATATAATTTGCCACTCATTGAACACCCCCAATTATTTGACCAATTGAATTATTCCAATTATTAATCCTATGATACTTACAAAGCCTAATATAAGACTAGCTAACCAGTTTTCTTTAAACCATTCTCCAGTCACTTGAGGAACACATTTTAGGTCATCTTTCCAAGAAGAATTTGTTTTTAATAAACCTTGATCTGCTCTGTCAGCTATATTAGCTAAAATATCCACTTTTCGTAATGTCGAAAAATGAAGCCGTACATATTCTTTATTATTAAATGCTTGTGCTTCATCTGAGCCGGTAAGAAAGTCTTTATCGCTAATTTTGTTCAACTCTATTAATTTCGTTAGTCGTGGGTGACCTATATAACCTACACCGTATATATCAATCAATAATCGATTCAAATCAATTCGATTCTGTTCGGTAATTTCTGAAGGTTTCCCTCCTAAGACTTTATGGCGATGTTCTATGGCCTCAAAACCATAATTCATGTCTCTCATGTTCCAATGTAACCATTTGAAACCGGTGTGAGCATGAACATATTCATAGAATTCATCCAGCATTTCTTTTTCAAGAACATCGTACTCTTGATCAATAGTATTTAATAAATTTCGTCGTTCAGCTATTTGATGAACAGAAAATGATTTTGTTTGACCTGTTGCAAAATTTCTGACAGCAATGGAAGTAATTCTCGGAGACGTACCATTCGGGCGATCATAAAAGCTCTCACACGAGTAGTGGATTACCAAAACATGTTCTGGATTTTCCATTAGTTCGGATAATATTTTTCTTGCTTTTTTTCTTTTCTGAAGTTTTCGGATGGCTGCGCCCATGATTTACCTCATAAAAAACAAGTTATTTAGAAAAACAAAGACCACAAAAATTATCTAATAATTTTGTTTTTTTGATCCCTCCTTTCATTTCGAAATGTCCTTGGCAATAACTAACCGAAATGCTCTTTCAAGTCTTATCATTGCATCGACTAATTTACCCTGTAATTCATCCCACTGATCTTCGTTTTTCAATCCAATACCTGTAATCACATAACGAACGCGGCTTGCTCGTTTATCTGGAAGTAATTGCCAATCCAATGGTTCACCGAAAATCTGCTCTATCTCGGACTTATGCTGCAGAAAGGTGTTAAAAACCATTTTGTTCCATTCAACATCGCCCCGATCAATATAGAGTTCCACCTGGGCGTCATCCATTCGTACAACATAATT
>JAAYUT010000419.1 GCA_012517485.1 Candidatus Atribacter fermentans | reverse complement strand
TTAGAATCAACGTACATTAATTATTATACTTATTTAGTAAGAATTGCCCGTTTGTATGTTGGAAGTAAAGCAGAAGCAGAGGATATTGTACAGGATGTGTTTATGCATGTTTGGATAAAACTGAATTTGAATAAAAGTTCACAGCCCATTGATATTGAAAATGTTAATTATTTAGTTATAGCAGTAAAAAATAAGTGCTTTGATTTTCTTAGGTTAAAAAAACGTTTATATAATGTAAGTTGCTCAAGGCAAGATGAGTATGATTTGCTATTTGATAGGGTTAATTTTTATGAACCGGATGAAGACAACTCGACAATGAAGACGGATATTGAAAATTCAATTTCTCATGCCATCAATAATTTGCCTGAGAAATGCCGTCAAATTTTTATTGAAAAAAAGATAAAAGGAGAAAAACAGAAGAATATTGCCCAACGATATAATGTCTCAGTAAAAACGATTGAAAAACAAATGACTATAGCTTATAAGAAGTTACGAACAGAATTATATTATTTGGTATAAGAATTCATCTTTTCTATTTTGAGCCCATCTATATAGGCTACGGGTGGCTATGCCTTCATATTTATTGTGTTTTTAGTGAAAAGGAAGGATAATATATCAATAAAAGAGGCTGTCTCAAAAGATTTTTGGACTACTTCGTGAAAACATTTGGTATGCTTTGTTGTAAAGAAGAATGAAATAAACCACGAGGAACCAAAGTTTACAAAAGGAATCTTGAAGGTGCAATATTCATTGCTTACCTTGTGAAACGGCCTCTTTTTTAGTCAAGAACATCTTCAGTCTCAGAATAGTATTTCATGGAAGTCAGATGACTTTATCTTATAGGTTTTAAGGCTTATACTTTCAAGAAGATTTTTTTCTTATAAAAGAACCAGAGGAAGAACCAACAAACTAAAACATAAGCACAAGAAAGAATAAGATCCCCCGTATCCTGTGAAAATTTAGATGCGATCCCTGCAAAGAAGAAATCCCTTATTACCCCGAAGTGTATAATTTTCTGTCCCAGATATATGGTAATGGAATTAAGGCCGATGAACTGAAACGGGAAAGCCCATTTTCTGCAGTTTTTTACATCGATGACCCAATAGAAGAAAGAGAGAAGAACAAGGCCGATTCCGACAGTAACCAAAACAAAAGTGGGGGTCCACATTTTTTTAATAATCGGGATAACAGGATTAAGCAAAACGGCAGCGAGAATAGAAATGATACCGGCAATCAACATATAAAGTGCTTTTTTACCCGGACTGATCTTCCCCTCTGAAAGTGGATATTTCGGAGCATATTGACCCCATAGAAAAGGCTTGAAAAAGTGCTTAATCAAGCCTGATTTTGCATGACATTCCGGCAGATGTTGACCCCTTTTAGATGATTAGAAAGGGTTTTTTATTAGTACGAGGTTCAGGGGGCGGCGGCGGCCGTAACTTTTCGGAGCATGTTGACCCCCCTCCCGGTTTTGGGCTTCATTATTTCGGAGCATATTGACCCCTTTTGTTGTATGATTATCAGATGGTTTTATTTCTTAGAGTAATAAACTCTAAAATGCTACAGATGGCTGGAAAAATAAAACCTATGAGTCAGATAAAACAATTATTGTTATTACATCAGCAAGGTAAGAAGATCAAGTACATATCCAGAGTACTTGGAATAAGCAGGAATACTGTTAAGGCCTACCTTTCGAGGGTAGATGAGTTAAAGTTAAACCTTGATTATCTGATATCGATTGACGATCCGGAACTAGCGCATGTTTTTTCCGGAGGTAACCCTGCTTATAAGGATCCCCGTTTTGAATATATAAAGACCCGGCTGGATTATTATCAGGAACAGTTAAAACACAAAGGAGTAACCCGGAAGCTACTGTGGGAAGAATATATAGAAGAAGTACCGGGAGGTTATGGGCTAACACAGTTTTGCTTTCATCTCAACCAGAATCTTGTAGCACGTAGGCCATCAATGGTTCTTAGCCACGCACCTGGAGAAAAATTATACATTGATTTTGCAGGACACAAGTTATCGTATATAGATATAGAAACCGGAGAATTTATCTACTGTCCAGTTTTTGTTGCATGTCTTCCATACTCTGATTATGCCTTTGCTTATGCTGTAAGGAGTCAAAATATAGATGATTTTATATATGCATTAAAGCGTTGTCTTGAGTTTATAGGCGGGAGCCCCGAGATACTTGTTCCGGACAATTTAAAATCAGCCATCATCAAGGCTAATCGTTATGAGCCGGATCTGAACCGTGCTCTTGAGGACTTTTGTAATCATTACGGTATTGCAGTATTACCGGCAAGGGTTGCAAGTCCAAAAGACAAGGCGCTTGTAGAGAACCAGGTAAAACTAATATATACCCGTGTGTATGCCAAACTTCGAAAGCAGCAGTTTTTTAGTCTTCAATCGCTTAATGAGGCAGTATTGGAGAAGGTAAAAAAGCACAACCAGACACGCATGCAAAAGAAGCCCTACTGTCGTGAAGAGAGGTTCCTTTCAATGGAAAAAATGAAGTTAAAATCATTGCCTGCAGAACCATACGAGATAAAGTATTACCGTGAGCTGACTGTTGCCCAGAATAATCATATTTATCTTTCGATAGATAAGCATTATTACAGTGTTCCGTATAAATGGATCGGGGGACGAGTAAAAGTAATATATACCCGTTCTTTAGTACGTATCTATGCAAAAGGAGAAGCGGTTGCCATACACCCAAGGAATTACACAGTGGGAGGTTATAGCACAATTATAGAGCATCTCTGTTCACATCATCAGCATTATCTTAAAAGAAGCCCTTCATATTATCTGGGAAGGGCAGAAAAAATATCAGAGCCGCTTTTACAGGTAATGCAGTCACTTTTTGACGGAGGAAGACCGGTAGAACAAAACTACCGCACCTGCGACGGATTATTAAGTATATACCGTAAAACAACGCCGGAGATCTTTGATGCTGCATGTCAAAGAGCAATAGAGTTTAAGTGCTACTCATACAAATTTATACTAAGCATGGTAGAGACATTTAAGAAAAACGGAGTACCCCAACAGGAAGCAACAAATCCATTACCTGCACACAGTAACATCCGTGGGCGGGATTATTATAATCAACTTACATTAAACCTTTAAAAATCAATTTATGGTAGAACAAATTGAACACAAGCTGCGCCAAATGAGACTAACTGGTATGGCTCTCGGGTGGCAGACTCTGAAGGAGACAAAACAAGCCTTTGACCTCTCCTTTAGTGATGGATTAGAAATACTCATACAAAGAGAAGAGGAAGAAAGGAAAAACAATCGTTTTAATCGCATGATCAAAGGTGCTAGGTTCCGCTATCAGGCAAGCCTTGAAGAGTTAAACTATGATTCTTCTCGAGGTCTTAACAAATCGTTGATAGCTTCACTTTCCAGCTGTCAGTACATAGAAAAAGGAGAATCGGTTTTAATCACCGGAGCTACTGGCTGTGGAAAAAGCTTCCTGGCCTCAGCTCTTGGACACCAGGCTTGTTTAAATGGGTACAGCGTAATTTACTCAAACTCTCAGAAATTTATGCTCAGAACCAAGATGGCACGTACTGAAGGAACCTTGTTAAAGTATTTTGATAAAATCGCAAAAACATCATTACTGATACTTGATGATTTTGGACTAACAAGAATGGATCAGCAGCAGCAGTTTGATCTTATGGAAGTCATTGAAGACAGGCATGGAAAAAAGTCTACGATTATCGTAAGCCAATTACCTCCTGCAAGCTGGTTTGATGTGATTAGTGAAACAACCATTGCCGATGCAATACTCGACAGATTAGTTCACACATCAAATATTATCGAGTTAAAGGGTGATAGCTTAAGAAAAAAACGGTAATATTGTCAGTTACCATCTGTTCTTTGGAATAAAACCTTCAGGGGGTCAACATGACCGATTTGAGGGGGTCAATATCACCGTTTTTTCCA
>JAAYUT010000418.1 GCA_012517485.1 Candidatus Atribacter fermentans | reverse complement strand
TCTCTTTCTAAATTAAAAACTTGTCCTTTTAAACCATGGGGGAAAATGAGCATTTCACCCATCATGGCTTCTTTTAAACCGGAAATAGTAATAACTCCATCTTGGACTTCGGTCACTACACCAATTTCATTAATCTCTGGTTCGGGGATATATTCTTGAACAACTTGTTTGGCTTTTTTTAAAGTATCAATTAAAACCGCCATTAAATCATACCTTCCTTCATCTTATCGAGTTGAGTCCGCAGGCTGCAATCGATAAGCATTTCTCCGAATATAATGACGATCCCTCCAATGAGAGAAGGGTCAATTTCTTCTTGGAAAATCATTTGGTCGATATTTCCAATTCGGGATAATTTACTCTTAACTCTCATTTTTTGTTTTTCGGTCATTGGAAAGGGAGTAATGAATTTAACAATTTTTTGATTATTGTTGTCCATATTGTATATCCGATTTAATTTCAATTTTGTTAATTGCTTCCTCTAAAAGTTGCTCTATCAATTCATCCTGTTTAGAAACATCAATCCGTTCTCGAAGTAATTTAGCTGCTATCTCAGTTGAAATATCGATGATATCGAGCTTCAATTCGGAAAACAGTTTGTCAATTTCAATTCTGGCTTTTTCTTCAGCAGTTTTTTTTATTTTTTCACTTTCCTGATAAGCTTCATCTATTATCTTTGATTTAATTTTTACCGCTTCCTGGTTGGCAAGTTCTTGCATTTCTTGTAATTTTATATGAATATTTTTACTTTCTTCTTCATACTTTAAACGGAGCTCCTCAGCTGCTTTTTTTTCTTTTTCGATTTTATCCATTTCTTCTCGAATATGATTAGAACGTTTATCAAGAGCTTGAACAACTGGTTTAAAAAGAAACCGAAATAAGAGAGCAACTAAGGCAAGGAAATTGATAATTTGAAAAATTATACTTCGATCAATACTTATCATTGTTTATAAAACCCTCATTTAAAAACATATTTAAGTAAGGGATTAGCAAAAAGAAGAATCAAAGAAACCACCAAAACGTAAATTGCCAGGGATTCAAGCAAAGCAAGACCAACAAATAATGTTCTGCTGATTGGTCCAGTTGCCTCGGGTTGTCGGGCAATGCCTTCCAGTGCTTTTGAGCAAGCTTTCCCTTGACCTAATGCTGGAAAAATAACCCCAATAGCTATAGCGAATCCAGCAGTAAAAACCGTTACACATAAAAAAAGGATTTCTCCTTGCAATTTGAATCACCTCTTTTGGGTAAACTTTATGGATTCTATCACTATCAATGTAAAAATACAAATTCAATAATTAAGCGGAGCTTAGTAAATCAACAAGCAATCATTGAGGAGGATTTAATTAAGTTTCGCCTTCTTTTTCAATTGCAGCGCTTAAGTAAACAATGGTTAATATGGTAAAAATGTATGCTTGAATCACTCCGGTAAAAATGGCAAATAACATCATTGGAACCGGAACAAAGAGTGGAGCAAGAATAAAGAGAATAGCGATAACGATTTCTTCTCCAAGGATATTTCCAAACAAACGAAGAGCCAACGAGAATGTTCGAGTTATTTCACTTATGATATGAAAAGGAGCCATCACTGGGGAAGGTGATATATAAGTTTTTAAGTAATTTTTCCATCCCTGGATTTTTATACCGTAATAGGGTAC
>JAAYUT010000417.1 GCA_012517485.1 Candidatus Atribacter fermentans | reverse complement strand
GAACAAAGAAACCAATGGTCCTTCGTTCTGAAACAAGGTGATAAATGATCGGACGGTTCATAAACCGTTGACAATGGTCTTTAAAGAATTTACTTTCTAAGTAACGCTGGATATCAGTACCCAGATACCGTTCGATCCAGTCATAGTCATTACCTATCCCCAATTCATTCCATTTTTCCAGAAGACGATGGAAAAGAGTTTTCTCTCGAGTGGGAGCATTTACCGGAACGATGCCATCACTATCTTCTCGCATGATTTCAAGAACCAAAGCCTGGATATGTTCAGTCATTATATCTTGAACTGCTTCAACTGGGAGTTCATCGATTTCCTCAATTTCTTCCACGATAGTCTGAGGACTTACTCGAAACTTTCCGGCAATCTCAGCAACAATGCCAAACTCCATCCCTCCGATTGCCTCACTTTTCCCGGATCCCCGGTCATGGCGATGGGTAAGATAAAGTGTCTTTAATTCACTTCTTTCCTGGTCATTTAATTCCCTTTTTGGATATATCCCAACCGGAACTCCTTCTGATTCCAGAACCTCAATCACAGCTTTACAACATCCAATTTTCTCATTTCTATATTTCAATTCCTCCCCTTTAATGGGAAAAATATTTTCTATTTCCTCCCCCTTGAGGGGATTCAAATATTTCAATTCCTCCCCCTTGAGGGGATTCAAATATTTCAATTCCTCCCCCTTGAGGGGGGAGGTGAGGTGGGGGTGTCCTTGAATTTTCTCTTCGGCTTTTAGTTGAGGGTGAGACTCTAAATTCTCTGAATAAAAATCACCCTCCCCGAACCCCTCCCCTCGAGGGAGGGGAATAAATTTTTCTTCATCTTCAGATAGAGGAACAAATTCTTCTTCACTCCGAGAGAGGGGCAATAATTTCACCACATCCCACAAGGAAACCTCATCGGGCAACAATTCATATAACCGAAACACTTCCTCATCAACCTTGGCTTCATTTATTAATAGCTGTGCCTCTATCTGTGCTTTATGAACCAAAAAAGCTTTCAAAGCTTCAGGGATGATCTTCTTCGTATTCGCCAAATTCCTGACCTGAACCAATCCCCAGCTCAATGGATCATTCTTAAAATCCCGCTCAATAAGATGAAAAGAGTAGAGGGATTTTTTGATATCAATATTAGCTTGGGCAAGGGGACCGAGTTTAGTGTTTTTTTCAATTGAATCGGGAATAGGAATGTTTTTAAGGTCACCGACTTGGTAATGAACTGTTGGATTAAGAACATTTAGTATTACATTTAGAAACATTGAATTAGTAATAGATAAAAATAAAAAAAGATCAATGTATTCAGAAAAAATTGAAGAAGAAACAACATCGAATATTATATTGTGGGGACTATAACGAGCACTAAAAGAAGAAGAAGTCGTTTGAGAAAAATTAATTCCCTCTTTTAAGTAGTAGGATTCGTTTCTTATAACCGAATTTTCGAATTCCTTTATCTCTCTTCCCCCATTTTCCCAATTCACAACCCACCAGAGATTCCCATACCATTTATTAAAAGGACCGCCCTTGGCATACATGACCCATTTTTTATGGTCAGTTTTATAATCCTGGGAGATATCTTCATTATTCACTTCCCACCAAAAGCGAAGAAATCGGTCATTATCAGCAGTTGCTAATCCTTGAGCTACCACAGCAAATTTCTGAAGGGGCTTAAACTTGGTAAATAAATTCCGAATATCATCGCTGATCCAATAGACAAAAGGAGAGCCAGGAATAAGGTGGAAGCGGGATTGGTCAAAAAAGAATGCCCATCTAGAAAGATTTTTATTTTTTGCGTTTAAAGTAATTTCTTTTAACATTTTCATTTTATCGTTAGCATTCCGTTTAAATGTATCCAATTTTAAATAGTATCCCATTTTTTTACTTTTGCCTTTGAATAAAACAAAAGCTGCTGT
>JAAYUT010000053.1 GCA_012517485.1 Candidatus Atribacter fermentans | reverse complement strand
GTTTAAATGGCAACTGGTAAAGTGAAATGGTTTAACGCATCAAAAGGTTATGGTTTTATTGAGTCTGATCAGGGTGGGGACGTTTTTGTTCATTACTCAGCGATCGAAGGTAACGGTTTTCGTACTCTTGAACAGGGACAGACAGTAGAGTTTGAAGTTCAACAGGGGGCAAAAGGACCGCAAGCAGCAAAAGTTAAAAGAATCTAATTGAGTGTATAATATTAATTTGCCCGAAAAGCCCTGGAGATTTTCCAGGGCTTTTTTGTTTGTTGGAATATGATATTTAAAGAAATGAAAAATTAAAATTGGAAACGGGCAACGACCGGCGTATGGTCGGAAGGTTTTTCCCAACCTCGAGGTTCTTTATCGATATAACAATCAACAGCAAGTTTTGATAATGAAGGAGTACAAAGAATATGGTCGAGCCGCCATCCGATATTGAGACGAAAGGAATTTCTTTCTCGGTAGTCCCAAAATGAATATTGACCAGGTTGGGAATTAAACTGGCGAAAAAGATCAATCAAACCCCAATTGACGGTATTATGATAAATATTTCGAACATCTTCATGGAAACATACATGATTCTTTTTTTCTTCGGGATTGGCTACATCAATAGCAGTTGGTGCTACATTCATATCCCCAACCCAAATGAGTGGATCTTGAGAAGTGAAGTCTTTTTTTAACCAATTATGAATCCTTTGGAAAAATCTTATTTTGTATTGATAATCAAGGTGATCAATTGATTTTCCCTGGGGTATATAAGAATTGAGTAGAAAGAATTGAGATGTTTGAATCAGGATTAGGCGGGTATCAGCAAGGGGATCCTCACCATCCTGAAATCCGAAATAGATTTTGATTGGTTCAAAACGGGTTGCCACTGCAACTCCATTATATGCTTTCTCTCCTCGATAGATAATTTGAAATCCATGGTCATAAAAAAAGTCGACCGGGAATAAGTCATCAATTACTTTTGTCTCTTGTAGAGCTAAAAGATCCACAGGGTTTTTATGAAGCCACTGTTCTAATACCCGAAGACGGGAGCGAATTGAATTAACGTTAAAAGTAGCAATTTGGATTGATTTCATAAGCTCTCTTTTTGCAAATTTTTAGAGATTATACTTCTTTTTTATCGATTTGATCCATTTCTTCAGCTATAGATTCCCATTTTTGCATAAGAACGGTGAGTTCTTCATTTATTTCTTTGAGTTCTTTCATTAATGTTTGAACTTTTTCAGAATTCGTTAATATTGCTGGCTCACACAACAAGAATTCGTTCTTTGATTTTTTCTTTTCGAGTTTTGAGATGGCATCTTCAATTGGTTGTAAACGACTTTGGATTTCCCTTTTTTTCCGGGAAAGGAAGTTTCTGGCTTCAGCTTCAATTCTTCGAATTTCCCGTTTTTTAGTTTGGACTGTTTTTTCTTTATCAAACTGGTCTGGTTCATCAGAAAAAAGGGCGAGTCGTTGCTCTCTTTTTTCGTTGTAATAAGAATAATTCCCGGGATATTCGTAAATTTTACCGTCTCGGATTTCGAGAACCCTCTCAACTAAATTGTCAAGAAAATATCGGTCGTGAGAAACAATGAGAATTGTTCCACTATATTCCATTAAGGCTCTCTGAAAAAGCTCATTGGTACTCATGTCTAAATGATTCGTTGGTTCATCGAGAATCAGAAAATTGGTTTCATTCATGAGAATTTTTACTAAAGTTAACCGAGCTTTTTCTCCTCCCGATAAAACTGGAATTGGTTTATAAATATCATCTCCAGAAAAAAGAAAAGCTCCCAGGAGGTTTCTCTTTTCAACATCGAGCATTTTGGTTGGCACTGAATTAACCTCTTCCCAAATAGTATGAGCATAGTTGAGGTTCTGAGCACTTTCCTGAGAAAAGAAGGCGATTTTTACTTTATCACCATAAATAATGTGACCTGAAGTGGGAATTTCATTGCCAGATATTATTCTGGTGAGTGTTGATTTTCCAGCTCCGTTCACTCCAGCGAGAGCTACTTTTTCTTCTCGATAAAGAGAGAAACTGATATTCTTAAAGATATAACGACCATCGTATTCTTTAGATAAATTCTCAACTTTGAGGACTTCCCAGCCACTCCTTTCACCAGGAGGGAAGTGGATTGAAACCGGTTTGGTTTCCCTTTCCATTTCAACTAGATCAAACTTTTCTAACATTCTAATTCGACTTTGAACTTGTGCTGCTTTGGTCGCTTTATAACGAAAACGTTCGATAAAGGCTTCGGTTTTCTCGATTTTTTTTCGTTGGGTTTCAATTTCTTTTTTAAGAAGTAGACGTTTTTGATCCTTTTCTTTTAAATAGAAGGAGTAATTTCCATGGTAGAGGTTCAGCTTTCCATTAAAAATTTCAAAAGTAGATTGGGTGATTTTATCTAAAAAACGCCGATCATGGGATATGGTTACTAGAGTACCTTGGTAATCTTCAAGATATTTTTCAAGCCACTCCATGTTTTCAGTATCAAGGTGATTAGTTGGTTCATCAAGTAACATAATATCGGGATTCGAAAGCAGAATTGAAGCTAAGAGTATTTTCATTTTCCAACCGCCGGAAAATTCGGTACATAACTTATCGTAATCTTTTTCCTCGAAACCTAAACCATGTAAAATTTTTTTGGATTTTGATTCAAAAGAATATCCACCAAAGACTGAGAAAAGGTGAGAAGTTTCATCATATTTTTTTAAAAGGTTTTGATATTGATCCGATTGAGGATTGGTTAAAGCTAATTTGTGTTCATAGAATTTGAGGCTGGTTTCAATAGATTTTAAGCCAGTAACATTTTTTAAAAAATCAATGATTTTGATTGGTTCTAATTCCACCAAATCCTGAGGAAGATATCCAATGGTTTTATTTTTTGGGACTTCTACCATGCCCCGATCGGGAGTTAACTTTCCAAGAATAATATGGAAAAGAGTTGTCTTGCCGGAACCATTGTTACCGACTAATCCAATACGGTCTTTTTCATTAATCGACAATGAAAGACCATTAAATAGCGCCTTACCGCTAAAGCTAAGATAAATTTCTTGGAGTTGTATCATTTTAAGGAATTCCCTGTGACCATGATAAAATAACGAATAGTTATTATATCAAAAATAAAAAATGATAGATTGTTTTTATCGATCCTTTATTAAAAAAGGAAGCTTTGTCGTAAATGAGTTCCATTTATTGAAAAGCATTGAGTAACAAATGGTGAATGAAGAGCGATAAGAAAAAATTTTGTAAACATATTGTTCCGTCATTTCGAGGAGCTTCTTTTGCGACGTGGCAATCTCTAACTGAATTATTTAAAAGATCTAAATAGTGGAAAAAGAATTTTATGTTTATCTCCTGAGTAATCGTTGGAATAAAATTTTGTATATTGATATTAGTAATTGTTACGTTGTCCAAATAATGAACGGTTGTCCTATGAGAAGTGATGTGAGTAGAGTGTACTTGTTTTATCAAGTCCGTTTAAAGTAGCCAAGAATAACCTATGAAAAATTTCTTGCCAACCACCAAAAGCGAAATGAAATCCCGAGGATGGGATGGATTGGACTTTATCCTGGTTTC
>JAAYUT010000416.1 GCA_012517485.1 Candidatus Atribacter fermentans | reverse complement strand
GTGCCGCCCACCAGAAAATAATAACGAGGCGCCATCCCGGGTGAGGGGGTGGCGTTTTTTTATTTTTTTTATTGACCGTGGTTGGTTATTCTATTGAGAAGTGCCCTAAAGTGGTATTATTTTATGATATAAATGTATTACCAACCGATACCATTCAAAATGAGATGATTGTTGAAAGAGCAAGATTTCATGAAGGAGGAAAATGAAATGGCAAAAAATGCAATCAATTCAGCGATTGCTGTAGTGAATAAAAATGGGCAATTAGTAGACCTTCGAGAAAACAAAGGAGAAATTGAAAGGTATATTTTTTTTGATGATGAAGAGGGCAAGTCCATTTATTGGCATAGCGCTTCCCATCTTATGGCACAAGCTGTGAAAAGGCTTTATCCAGAGGCTCGATTAGCGATTGGTCCGGCAATTGAAGAAGGTTTTTATTACGATTTTGATATCGATCACACTTTGAATGAAGAAGATTTGAAAAAAATTGAAGAAGAAATGCAGAAAATTATTCAAGAGAATCTTTCAATAGAAAGAAAGGTTCTTTCCAAAGAAGAAGCCAGGCGATTATTTTCTGCTCGGGGTGAAATCTATAAAGTTGAATTATTGGATGATATTCTTGATGACCAGGTCAGTCTTTATCAACAGGGAGAATTTATCGATCTTTGCCGAGGTCCTCATGTTCCGTCTACCGGTTCAATTAAGGCCTATAAACTGTTGAGTGTCTCAGGAGCCTATTGGAGGGGGAAAGAAACCAATCCAATGTTACAGAGGATTTATGGTATCGCTTTTGACGATGAAAATAAACTCAAAGATTATCTTTTTCGCTTAGAAGAAGCAAAAAAGAGAGATCATCGGAAATTGGGGAAGGAACTTGAGTTATTTAGTCTTCATGAGGAAGGACCGGGCTTTCCATTTTTTCACCCCAAGGGCATGGTTGTGATTAATACTCTATTAGATGCCTGGCGAAAAGAGCATATAAAGAGAGGTTATCAGGAAATAAAGACTCCTATCATTCTTGATCGTGAACTATGGGAACGATATGGGCATTGGGACCATTATCGAAATAACATGTATTTTACCACAATTGATGAACGAGATTTTGCGATAAAACCGATGAATTGCCCAGGTGGGATCTTGGTTTATCAAAGCCAGCTCCATAGCTATCGAGAATTTCCTATACGAATGGCCGAATTGGGATTAGTTCACCGTCATGAGCTCTCAGGGGTCCTCCATGGGCTTATGCGAGTGCGTTGTTTCACCCAAGATGATGCTCATATTTATATGGAACCTCATCAGGTAAAGCAAGAAATCATGGGGGTTATTGACTTAGCTGATTATATTTATCGGCTTTTTCATTTTGATTATGAATTAGAGCTGAGTACTCGGCCAGAAAATTCTATGGGTTCTGATGAGATGTGGGATTTGGCAACCAAATCCTTGGAAATGGCCCTTCAAGAAAAGAACTTACCTTATCGAGTCAACGAGGGTGACGGCGCTTTTTATGGTCCCAAAATTGATTTTCATTTAAAGGACACTTTGGGGCGTCGGTGGCAATGTGGAACTATTCAGCTTGATTTTGCTATGCCAGAGTGTTTTGAACTCAGTTATATTGGCGAAGATGGTATGAAACACCGACCAGTCATGCTTCATCGGACTATATTGGGGAGTGTGGAGCGTTTTCTCGTAATTCTTATTGAACATACTGCAGGAGCTTTGCCGGTGTGGTTATCTCCAGTACAAGTAGTAGTTGTACCAATAGCCGAAAGACATTATTCCTATGCTCAAGAAATAAAGCAACAAATAGCTCAAGCTCAGATACGAGTTGAATTAAATGATGAGAATGCGACCTTAGGTGCAAAAATCCGGAAAGCCCAGCTCCAAAAGATTCCCTATATTTTAATCGTTGGCGACAAAGAAGTTGAAAATCATCAAGTAAGTCTTCGAGATAGGAAAGAAGGAGATTTGGGTAGATTTTCTTTGCAGGATTTCTTATCTCGGATTCAGAATGAAATTCAAAACTTTATTATGTAGTATCATAAAAAGTTTTGAAAAAGTGTTGGATATTCGCTTTCTTTAAAGGAAATCTTTTAAACCAATTGGCAATTTCAGATGAGAATATAAAAACCATATTCGACATGATGCTGAAGGGTTCTGTTTCATCATTATTCGGTTATTCTGGTATTTTCAGGATAGACCATCATGCTGCATTCGCAGCACCAATTGAGGATGAAAATTCTATCTCAATCCGTCATTGCGAGGAGCGCCCTCTGCGACGTGGCAATCTCATTTCATACTTTTTTGAATAATGAAAAGATGAGATCCTCACGGCTTCAAAAAGCGAAGCCTCAGGATGACGGGTAAAAGGCACCCTCCCCGCCGCGAAAGCGGCACCCCTCCACGGAGGGGAATTGTTGAATTATTCCCCCATTGAGGGGGGTTCAGGGGGGTGTGCCTTTCTCTTTTTTGTTTGATGACTTTTACTCGTTCCTGTATTTTCAGGATAGACCCTCATGCCACTTTCGTGGCACCAGTTGAGGATGAAAATACTATTCAGAAATCAATTTCCCCCTTTCAAAAAGGGGGTTAGGGGGATTTGAATTATTCCTACTCCGTCATTGCGAGGAACGTCTTATGCGACGTGGCAATCTCATTTATCAAAATT
>JAAYUT010000415.1 GCA_012517485.1 Candidatus Atribacter fermentans | reverse complement strand
CCTAAATTTTGTAAGCTACTCCAGACGCGATAATGGGGATTAAATTCCCCGAATAGTCTTTCTTCTGGAAAAGAATAATGTTGGATGAGGAAGTTGTATTGTGATAACACCTTCTGGACGGGTTCAGATTTTTCTAAGCGTGCGAATGTCCAGGGTTTTAAAGAATAAATTTCTTCTTCAGAGAGTGGATTGACTTCTCCCCAGGGTTCACCATCCTTTGAATAATAACATTTGCACCCATACATCGCAGGGATAAATCGATGACCAAAAGGTTCTATGGTTAACCGCGGAAAAGGGTTTTTGAATCCGATTCCAATTTCATGGTACAAGTCATAGATTTGTCGGTCGATCTCGAGGTTTGTCACAACTCGATGATTAATATCAAAATAATAAGATTGGTCAAAGTTAACTCCTAAAAGATCATGAATTACTTTTGCTGAAAAGCCAAAGGCCAAACCGACTTTACCAAATCTTTGCATTGGGAATGGGATTGAAATAAAAACACCACCTTAACTTATTATTTATTACAGTCATTATATTATGAATAACTGTAAATCATTATCTTTGACAAAAAATATTGCATTTTAAATATTTTTTTAATTGAAATTGCATTATGAACTTGTTCGTCTTTTTTAGGAAAAAATTAACTCCTGAGAATAGATAGATTTATAAGCGCTATATTATTCGTGGGTTATCTTTTAGAGCGGTGAAAGAATAATTTTATGTTTTCTCCCTCTTGATGAGAGAAGGTGAGGATGAGGGTCGTATTTTAATACTTCTTAATCGTATCCTACCATTATCATTTTAGGGTAAAGAGGATTTGAAACTCCCTTGACATAAAAAAAATTTTTATGCTATTATTTTAACGTTAAAATAACCTGAGAGAAACCAAAATGACCTGTTTTCAATTAAAAAGGGGAATAAAGTTATTTTATGATTATGAAACGAGAAATAAGAAAGTGATAGATCATACTAAGAGTAAATTTTTCTTTACATGTACTTAAATCCGCTTAAAGCCTTAAATTTAAAATTTCTTATTATAGAAAATTATCGTTCATCTTAAAAATATAAATAAAGAATTTAATGTCTGAAGGTGAGAAGATGAAAATTGACGTTCACGGACATATTGGTTCAGTTAATCTGCACCCCAATTGGACAGCCAATGCAAAGCAAGTCAGTGAAATGACCAAAAAAGCCGGTGTTGATCATTGTTTTGTCTCTTCGGCAATGAGCATTATGTATGATACCTGCAAAGGAAACGATGAGGTCTTAGAAGCGGTACGAGAATTTGACAACCTTTGGGGCTATATGGTAGTTAATCCTTTTTTCCCCGAATCTTTCCGTTATCTTGAATACATAGGAAAAGAGAGAAAAGTTATTGGATGTAAAATTCATCCAGATTATCATGGTTATGATCTGTCTTCGCCAATGGGGAAAGATTTGGTGAGAAGAGTCGTTGATTATGCCACCCTTATTTTGTTTCATACTTCCTGTATGGCCGGCACCGGTTTTTCTAAAATTGGAACCATCGGTGAGTTGGCTTCAAAATATTCCCAAACAACATTCATTTCTGCGCATTTAGCCGGTTTGTATCAAAACCCCTTGTATCCTTACTATATTAACTATTCTGGGTTAGAAGAAGCAGCTCAAATGAATCTTCCGAATTTACTCATTGATACCTCCAGTTTTTGGATTTATGCCTATCCGGGTGTAATGAAAAGAATTGTTGAGCTTGTTGGCCCCGATAAATTAGTTTTTGGAACGGACATTCCTATTCAATCTGATATGCAAATCCGTTTTAAAATTATTACCATCGATAGTTTAGAGCTTCCCCAAAGCGATAAAGAAAAAATATATTCAAAAAATATTCGGAAATCACTTCAAATGTTAAAAGATTTTAAATAGTAATAAATTTTTTAATTCTAAAAATAAGGAGGAAAGAAAATGTTCAAATTAAAAAACTTACAAATTTTATTGCTTTTAAGTATTTTGATACTCAGTGTTTTTTCTTCTCAACTTTTGGCTGCGGAGAAAATCGTGATTAATGAAATGATGTTTTCCGGTGCCGCCCAGGAAGTATTGATTGAACAGGCAAAACGATTTATGGAAGAAAATCCTGATATTGAAGTCAATATTACTTGGGTAGATTATGCTTCATTGCATGAAAAAATGATGACTGAATTGGTTGGTGGCACCGGCAGGTATGATGTGATGGCAGTTATAACCGACTTTATGCCAGAATTTATTGGTGGTGGTTATCTTGAACCAATCGATAGTTTGATTGAAAACGATCCTCCAGAAGGGTGGCCAGATGATTTTCCTGATTCATTATTGAGATATCAAAAAGATGCAAATGGGAAAATTTATGGTTTGCCTTGGTGGGATGGACCGGTGATGTTTTATTTTCGAAAAGATCTCTTTGAAAACCCTCAAGAGAAAGAGAATTTCCAAAGGGAATATGGTTATGAACTCAAACCACCAATGACTTGGAAAGAGTTTTTAGATATTGCTCAATTCTTTACTCGAGACACCGATCATGATGGGGCAGTTGATTTTTATGGAACGGTGCAAGGCGCACGTCAGGGAGGACAAAATTTAGTCTATGACGTCTTGTTGATGTTTTTCACCCATGGAATTGAAGTTCTTGATGAAAACTTCAAACCGGTTTTTAATACGGAAGCCGGTGCCCAAGCCATTCAATTCTATGCCGATTTGATAAATAAATACAAGGTTTCACCTCAAGCATCAACAACTTTTGACGTACCAGAAAGTGGTGATTTCTTTTTAAATGGAAATTGCGCAATGCACTGGAACTGGGCTCATATCGCTGGTTTTGCTGAAGATCCTGAGAAATCAAAAATTGTTGGGAATTGTGGTTATAGCCTCATGCCCAAGGGAGAAAATGGGAGCAATAAATCTCTCATTTCCTATTGGACCTATGCTATACCGAAAGCCAGTAAGAATAAAGAAGCAACCTATAAATATATTAAATTTATTACCTCAAAAGAGATGGATAAGCTGATGGTTGAATATTATGGTCAACCCGTCAGACTTTCAACCTGGAATGATCCAGAATTTGTGAAAAAGTACCCATTTTTCCCTTGGATTGCGAAAACTCATGAAGATATAGGGACAGTGCCTCAAGTCCCGGAATTTACCCAAATTAATGATGTTCTTCAAATTGCTGCATCAAAGGTAATTGCTCAACAATTAGATGCCAAAACCGCTTTGGATGAGGCTGCTCAAATGATTGAACAAATCATGAGGGAACAAGGCTACTTCGATTAAATTATTTTACCAGAGCCACCTGAGATATTAAACTTATGTGGCTCTGGTAATGACTTCGTCAAATTGGAGACAGTTGCTCATGATTCAACTCAATAAGCGTTTAGAAAAAACTATGCTGGTATTACCGGCTGCTTTGTTTCTTATTCTATTTTCAATTTATCCTCTTATTTTTTCCTTTCGACTGGTTTTCATTAAATGGTTTTTAAATAAGCCGAATCCTCCAACATTTATAGGGTTGAAGAACATTCAAAATGTCTTAATGGACACCAGATTTTGGAATTCTCTCCGAGTCACTTTGGTCATTTTATTAATTGCAGTAACCGTAGAAACGCTTGCTGGTTTATTCTTATCACTACTTTTTAGGGACAAAGTATATGGGAAAAGAATAATAATATCTCTTTTGATGATACCAATAATGATATCTCCCATGGTTATTGGTATTATCTGGCGATTTATCCTTAATCCCGAAATTGGGATCGCCAACTATATTTTAAAAATGATTGGATTACAACCATTGGTTTGGTTGGGAGATATCAAGTACGCACTTTCTACGATTATTCTCATTGATATTTGGCAATGGACGCCTTTTATGTTTATTATTTTTCTTTCTGGAATGCAGGGGATATCACCAAATCTCTATGAAGCCGCCGAAGTCGATGGAGCATCAGAATGGGGGCTTATTCGATATATAACCATTCCGATGCTTAAACCTATTATGTATATCGGTATTTTGATCCGGAGTATTGATTCTTTTAAAATGTTTGACTTGGTATATATTCTGACTCGAGGCGGTCCGGTTAATTCAACCGAAACGGCCAGTTTATATATTTATAAAACTGGATTTAACTTTTTTAATATGGGAAAAGCGAGCACGATGTCTTACGTTTTATTGATCATAATGACTTTTTTAATACAAAGATTTATTGGAAAAAAGGAAATTGTATGAGAAAAACATCAGTAACTCTCAATGTGATTCGGTATATGGTCATTATATTCATGGTTTTTTTAGTGATATCGCCATTTCTATGGATTATCAGTACTTCACTGAAATCGAGACTTGAAATTAATAATCCAGTTCCAATCATTTTCTTTAAACCATCTCTTCAAAACTACTATGATGCCTTTCAAAAATCCAATTTCGGAAAAAATTTTACCGATTCAATAACGGTCAGCTTTGGGAGTTTGCTCCTATCTTTGCTACTGGGTGTTCCAGCCGCTTATGGAATTGGTAGACATCAGGTGGGAAGAAAACGGTTTTCCTTTTGGATTTTATCGACTCGAATGATTCCTCCAGTTGCCGTTGCTCTTCCTCTCTATATTTTATATAGAGATTTTAAATTGTTGGATAGTCATTTAGGCTTGATCTTTTCCTACACACTTTTTAACCTTTCTTATATTGTTTGGATGATGGCCGGGTTTATCAGGGAAATACCCAAAGAACTGGACGAATCAGCAATGTTGGACGGTTGTAATGTCTGGCAAACCTTATATCGGATTATACTTCCTATTATTGGACCGGGTTTAGTTGCAACTAGTATCTTTTCATTAATTATTTCCTGGAATGAATTTTTAATGGCTCTGATTCTGACCTCGATTAATGTTCGAACGTTACCAGTTGCCATAGCTACTTTTGTTACAGATCGGGAAATACTTTGGGGACAAATGAGTGCTGCTGGGGTTTTATCAATTGTTCCAGTTATTATTTTTACCATGATAATTCAAAAACAACTGATCCGCGGATTAACACTGGGAGCTATAAAAGAGTAAAGAAGAGTATTATGAGGTGATTTCCATTAAAAAAAAGTGTAGTATTAAGGATGTAGCTCGAGAAGCTGGAGTATCGGCTCAAACGGTGTCAAATTATTTTCATCGAAGAAGTGTAGTGAGTCCAAATACCCAGCTGAAAATTCAAAAAGCAATTAAAAAATTGAATTATACTCCGAATATCTTTGCTCGGGGGTTAAGAGGAACCAAAACCAGAACTGTAGGAGTGGCTATTCCTGAAATAGCGAACCCCTTTTATTCGGATATTTTAGATGGTTTAGAAAAAATTGCCACTCGGAGAGGGTATACTCTAATTGTATCCTGTAATAGTTATAACAAAAACAAACTGCAAAGAGATTTGGATATTCTTACTAATCATGTCGATGGAATTGTCGTTTGTACTTTCACAGTTGATGATGAGAAAATTAGTTATTATCTGGCTAAAGGGATACCTATTGTAGCCATTGACATTAAAGTCGAAAATGGTTTGGTTCCCTCAGTAGAAATTGATAATTATCAGACAGTTTATAACTGTATTCAGTATTTAATTGACTACGGCCATCGTAATATTTATTTCTTTTCCGAACCCTTGCTATTGCCGATGTTCCACGATCGACTCAATGGTTATCTTGACTGCTTAAAAAAGAATAATCTTCCTATTGAATCAGATAAAATTATCATTGAAGAGGGTCTCAAGGTGCAAAAAACCGAAGCAACTTATCGTAAATTATCTTGTTTGATTGATTCTATGAATTTTCCAGCTGCTTTGTTTGCTACTTCGGATCTTATGGCCATTGGAGCCATGAAGGCTCTTGTCGAAAAGAATATCAACATTCCTGAACAAGTATCTTTAATTGGCTTAGACAATATTTTTCTTTCAGAATATTCTCTGCCACCTCTAACCACGATTGATTATCCAAAAAAGGAAATGGGTTATAAAGGGATGGCGATGTTAATTGACTATATTGATGGGAAACCAGTTGAAAGGGAAAGAATTTTACTTAACACTCAAATTATTGAAAGAAAGTCCGTTAAAAATATAAATATATTAAAATAGTTATTCAATTATTTTAATTTTAAAGTTTAATTGATTCATTCCTTTTGTGGCAACAGATGGGGATGAAGTTATTTCTTATTAAGATCTTTACTGAAATGAGAAAAAAATGAGTCTCAAAAATATTGAAATTATTTTTTACCATATCTAGGAATAAGGAGGTTAGGAATGATCAATCAAATACCACAACATGAATTTATACAGCGCGTAAAATCACTTCAAGAAAAAATGAAAAAAGAAAATTTGGATGTAATCATCACTTTTGGTGACGAAGCTGAACCTCAATACGTCAGATACTTTTCTGATTACTGGCCGTCTTTTGAATCGGCTGGGGTTTTT
>JAAYUT010000414.1 GCA_012517485.1 Candidatus Atribacter fermentans | reverse complement strand
CCTAAATTTTGTAAGCTACTCCAGACGCGATAATGGGGATTAAATTCCCCGAATAGTCTTTCTTCTGGAAAAGAATAATGTTGGATGAGGAAGTTGTATTGTGATAACACCTTCTGGACGGGTTCAGATTTTTCTAAGCGTTCGAATGTCCAGGGTTTTAAGGAATAAATTTCTTCTTCAGAGAGTGGATTGGCTTCTCCCCAGGGTTCACCATCCTTTGAATAATAACATTTGCACCCATACATCGCCGGGATAAATCGATGACCAAAAGGTTCTATGGTTACCCGAGGAAAAGGGTTTTTGAATCCGATTCCAATTTCATGGTATAAGTCATAGATTTTTCGGTCGATCTCGAGGTTTGTCGCAACTCGATGGTTAATATCAAAATAATAACATTGGTCAAAATTAACTCCTAAAAGATCATGAATTGCTTTTGCTGAAAAGCCGAAAGCCAAACCGATTTTACCAAATCTTTGCATTGGAAATGGGATTGAAATAGTAACACCACCTTCATAGATTGTTTATTGTAACTATTATATTATGAATAACTGTAAATTATTATCTTCAAAAATAATATTGTATCTAAAATATTTTCTGCATCTATATTACATTATGAACTCCCTAATCTTTTTTAAGAAAAAAATGACTGCTGAGGAAAAATAAGTTTTTAAAAGTTCCATTATTCGCGGGTTGACCTATAGAGTGGTGAAGAGATGGTTTTATTTTTCCCTCTTTATTGAAGAGGTAAGGATGGAAATGAAATAACCAAGTAAGAAAAGAAAAAGGAGAATTAGAAAAAATAAGGAAGGATGATGGTGAAAATATCGCTTATTATAATCTTTATTAAGAAAGAGTAAGATAAGAAAATATTTGTTAAAATTATCAATAAGGAGGTCGGGAATGATCAATCAAATACCACAACATGAATTTATACTAAGAGTAAAAACACTTCAAGAAAAAATGAAAAAAGAAAATTTGGATGTAATCATCACTTTTGGTGACGAAGCTGAACCTCAATACGTCAGATACTTTTCTGATTACTGGCCGTCTTTTGAATCGGCTGGGGTTTTTATACCCAAAACAGGAGAACCCTCGCTTTTAATTGGACCAGAAAGTTATTCTTTTAGTAAAGCTTGGTCGAAAATTCCGCGAATTCTCAAATTGAAAGAATACCGAGAATCATCAGAACCTGAATATCCAGGAGTACCATTAACAACTTTTTCAGATCTTTTTAGTGAAGTTATTGATAACTCCTCAAATCACAGAATAGGTATAGTTGGTTATCCCTTCATGCCAACTCCAGTTTATGAAGCAATTATCAAAACTGCCCATGATTTTCATTGTGAAGTTGTTCGGGCAGAAAACCTGATCATTGGTATGAAACAAATTAAAAGTGAAACTGAAATTGAAATCATGAGGAATGCTTATAATATCAGCCAAAAATCTTTTGCCAATGTTTTGAAGAAAGTTCAACCAGGCCTGAGTGAAATTGAAGTAGTGGCTGAGGCGGAGTATTTCATTCGGAAATTTGGAGCCGAAAATGAAGCTTATCCTATGTGGTGTATTTCCGGAGAAAATTCTACTCATGCAATTGCCCGGCCTACCCATAAAAAACTCCAGAAAGGGGAAATGATACAGATTCAAATTGGAGCCCGTTTAGGTGGATACGCCTCAAGCATTGGACGACCAGTTGTATTCAACCCAGCTCCCAAGGAAGTCTTAGATTTGATGAAAATTGGTTTGGAAGCTCGTAATCTGATTGTCAGTAATTTAAAAGCCGGAATTGAAGCCCGTAAAATTGACACTCTCTATCGGGATTTCCTTAAAAAGAACAATGCCTTAGAATGTATGGTATACGGCCCTTGTCATGGCGTTGGACTAATGGAAGGGGAGCATCCCTGGATTGAAGCAAATTCTGATTATTGCCTTCAGGAAAACATGACCTTTTGTGTTGATATTTTTTTGAAACGAGAACACTTTGGCTTACGATGGGAAGATGTAGTTCGAATCACAAAAGATGGAGTCGAGGAGTTTTGTACCGATTTTAAAGATCTTATTATTTTATAAATATCTTTTCTTGAAATTGGAAAGCGATAAAATTAATTTGCATTTTGGTTACAGAGAGCAGGGATGAAATTCAAAGAAAATGAGGTATGGAATTATAGCCCCGGGGTGGGCTTCAATAAACTTATGGAGGGATGGAAAATGTTACATAGGCGGGCGTTTTCGTTCATTTTAATGTGTTTTGTTTTTGTTACACTGGTTTCAGCTGTTGCATGGAACCAAGATCGGGTAACTTTAAACATCGCTTGTGATGGAGGAGCGAATATTGCTCCTTTTGAGTGGATGAAGGATCAGATAGAAGCTGAACTGCCTGTCAATATTGTTTTACATTCACTTCCATTCGAAGAGGTATATAGTAAACTTAAAACCGAATTTGTTGCAGAAACT
>JAAYUT010000413.1 GCA_012517485.1 Candidatus Atribacter fermentans | reverse complement strand
TTGAAGAACATTCGCACCAAAAGAACGCCCATTCATTTCAGGAGTTGTTGTAACGAGTATTTTCACTCCAAACTTCCGAAGAGTTTCAATATCATTATTTGTAACCGTGTTGGTAATAATAATCTTCCCATTCATATCATCTGGCATAAATCGATTAATATATAAAAAATCACCAGCCACAATATCGGCTTTTCTAAAAAGATGAGGAGACCGAGAAACCCGTACTTCTTGATTTTTTCCAGTTGGATATAAAACTTTCAATGGAAGACGCCGTAGCACTGGCATCATAAGAATAGAAAGAAGGCGAAGGGTTGAAAGCCGAGTTAAAGGAATAGGAATCCCTAACGCGAAAGGCATATCTCCAATTAAAAGTCGACAACCCTGTTGAGATAGTCCTTCTGCTAATCCATAACGATCCATGCCGCTCATAAAAAGCGCGGTTTTCCCCTGTAACTCCAATTTTTCTTTTTCAACTAAAATTCGTGGAACCTTTCTTTCCCAAGTTTCTTTGAGTTCTCCACCATCAACAATTGGTGTTTTTTCCAAAACTGAAACCATTTTAGCTATATCGACCACCTGGTATTTATACCGTCCAGCCCGTAAATACAGATCGGCACCCCCCAAACCAAAAGCATCAACTTTGCCATCCAACTCCTTTAAAATTTGCATAAACTTCTTTCTGTCACCATCAACTCCAATTCTTTTAATATGAATTTTAAAATCCATTAATTCAATTTCAGCTTCGTGGTTGCGAAGTGAAGACCCTAAACTCACACTTACGATTGTTTTACTTTTCACCACTATCACCAGTTTGGGGGAATGTCAATCCACCCTCAAACGTCGTTCCAGGCTCTATAGCAATTCCATTTGACATTATTATTCCTGTTATTCGGCTTGTACTCCGACAAATAACTTTTTCCGTTCGAGTAAAACCGTCTAAGGTTCCCCAAATTTCTAAGCTTTTTGCCTTAATAAAAGCTTTTGATTGTCCATGTCGAGTGATAATGACATTCATTGATTCAATAGATCCATGAAATTCACCCTGAATCATGACCGTTCCCTCATCTTGATAATGACCATCCAGACGAGTTTGATCTCCCAATATTGCAATATCTTTTACATTTTCATGGCTTTTGATTAAGTTCATTAATAATTCTCAAGCCTTCAAGGGTCAGTGTTGGATTAAAAAATTCAATAAAATCACAATAACTATGGAGAAATATTCCCCATCCCCCAGTAGCAACAACTCGTGCTTTTGGAGCAAATTCTTTTTTCATATTCATAACAATTTCCCTACACAATCCGATATACCCATAAAAAATGCCTGAATGCATTGCTTCGACCGTATTTCGACCTATACATTTTTCCGGGATTTCAACATCAATTCGAGGTAAACGGGCAGTTTTTTCGTAAAGAGCTTCTTGTGAAATTCCAATTCCTGGAGCAATTGATCCCCCCAAATATTCACGATTGGAATTAATAGCACAAAAGGTAGTTGCTGTTCCAAAGTCGATAATCACCAAATCCCCACCATAAAGATGGGCAGCTGCAACAGCATTAACAATTCGATCGGCGCCGGTTTCTTTTGGTTCCGCTCTTATAGACAAACCTGTACGAACTCCTGGACCGACCACCATCAATAAATTTATCCATTTTTTTTCAAACAGCTCACGAAGAGTATTGAGGACCGGTGGAACCACGCAGGATATTGCCACTTGATTTATGCTTTTTATCTCGATACCTTGATTGGTTATGAGTTCTTTTAGAATATAACCCCATTCATCACTGGTTCGACGCGAGGAAGTTGAAACTCTCCAATCAGCAAGAAGCTTTTCTTTGTGAAAAACTCCAAAAGTGGTGTGGGTATTTCCAACATCTATAGTTAAAAGCATATTCTTATTCATTTCACCACCTTAGTATAATATATAGAATTATAATCTAATAACGTTTTCTCTAAAATACCACTTATTAAACATATTAGCTATCCAATATATATCATAAGGTGAATTCTCCCCATTAAGGGGGTAACTTTTTCATGCTCAACTTGTGCCACAACGTGTCATAACGGTTTATACCGTAAAAACCTGTAAAAAAAGCCAATAGTATTAAAAAAAATTAAAAAATTCTCATTTTAATGGAAATTGGCGTTGGAGTATTTTGACCAAAGGAAAAACAATTACCGCTGAAAAAATGAGTTCTAATGTTCCATTTAAAGCAATAATTGGAATTATCTGTTTTAAGGTAAAATTTCCAAATACTACAGCTAAGCCTAAGACTCCAATTGTATTAACAAATGTAGCTCCCAGACTTGATGCAAAAATAGCAATATTCCCCTTTTTCAAACCAATCCAAACATAATAGGCTACAACACCAATCAATATTCGTGGAATAAAACAGGCAAAGAGATTCACTCCCAAGGCGAAGAACAAATTCATAGTAGCAAAAGCAAGAAAAAGACCGACCAAAGCACCAACGAATGGACCACCTATTATCCCACCGACAATTGCTGGTATATGCATAGTCGTTGCTGATCCTGAGAGATTTGGAACTGGAATTAAACCAATAGGAGTTACACTAAGAACAATAGAAATTGCTCCCAAAACGCTGGCCAATACCAACTTTTTAACTTGAAGTTTCATTTTTTCCCTCCGTTCTAGTTCTCTTATTGAGATACCAGACGGATAAAGATTTTTCTTTATCCATCTCTCATCGCCCTTTGGGTCGACGGTTTAAAGAAAATGTAAACTTTTTCTGATTAAGTTTACATTTTCTTCTTTTTCTGTTGAAATTACGTTTCCATCAATTCCTTTTTTTTATTATATCATTTCGAGAAGGAAGATTAGGCAAGCCTTTGGCGAATAAAACTGAATGAATAACTGCTTCGGTAACACTTTCATATAAACCTTGAAGAATGCTTAAATAATTAAGACGTCGATCTCCCATTGAAACCATAAAAACGGTGTCACCATCAAAAAGGGTTGCATAGGGTCGAATACAGGTTGATAAAGCGGAGTGAACAACGTGAGAAAGCATTAAAAGTTCTTCTCTTGAAAAAAAATAGTCTAAAACAATCAGAGCCAAGGTGGAATTATGATAAGATATTAAATCATCATTCATTTGAATATTTTTCGCAAAACCTTCAATTTCCCCATTTTTATTTCTTCTGCCAGCTAATAATTGTCCTGAACCAGGATCATAAATATCACCTAATGGGTTAGTTACAACAAAGGCATGAATATTATCAGGATGTTGAAGAGACTTTCCCCACCCAAATCCACCTTTCATAGCAAATCGAATTCCTGAACTCTTTCCAACTGAAGCCCCGGTTCCAACCCCAACTGATCCTTCTTTAGGTTTTTCCACCGCATTTTCACAGGCTGAGTAAACCCACTCGGAATGAGGAGCAGCACTTTCTCCAACCTCTAAATCATAGATTACTGCACCGGCAACAATAGGAATATTAGCGGCTTTCGTTTTATACCCGATTCCTTTTTGGCGTAGATATTCAACGGCACCTGACATGCTATCAATCCCAAAAGAACTGCCTCCTGAAAATACCAAAGCATCAATATTTTCCACTAACTGTCCAGGAGCAAGAGCATTTAATTCCCTACTTCCTGGAGCACCTCCACGAACTGAGGCTATAGCTCGATTTTTTCTTTCAAAAAGAAATACTGTACTCCCAGTAAAAACATTCAAATCTGAATAATGCCCAATTTTTAACCCCTTCATCAATGAACCTTTTATCCCTTTCTCATATTTTTTTAACAAATTACCACTTCAAAATTAAAAAAGATTGTCAGGTCATTTTATCAAGAATTTAAATGAAAGAACTGCCACCCTATAGATATTATTTCACTTTTTTTATTATTATTTGAGAGAATTTCAGTAGAATGAGGATGGATAAATGCGTTTATTTTTAAAATCGATATTGTCTAAGATAAACGACAACCACAATAGGGACAGAGTTTGAAATCGGGGGATACTTTTTTCCCACATTTTGGGCAAACACCAATTTTTTCCTCTTCTTCATCAGGCATATAATTTTCTAAGGCATTTTTTATGGCCTGATGCCACTGTGGAATATCAATCATACTATCAAAAAATAGTTCTTTTTCCCTC
>JAAYUT010000412.1 GCA_012517485.1 Candidatus Atribacter fermentans | reverse complement strand
TTTCTCCTTTCAAAAAATATATAAATATTATTTTTTACCAATTACCTAATTGAATTATATTAAATACAATTACCTTGACAAGACGTTAATTCTATGAAACACTTTGAGCAAAATTCTATATTTTGGCTTTATATAGGAAAATATTGCAATGATATATAGTTTAACAAACAGAAAGTTAATCAAAAATTTTAGAAATTTTTTATTCAGCGGTGAAAAAGGAGAAAATGAGGATGAAAATGATTACAAATTCAAAGAAAATTCCGTAGGGGCAGACCTGAGTGTCTGCCCTCATGATATTTAATAAAAAATGTTAGTCTTTTTTTATGCTGTTCGATTTTAGAATCTCATGAGGGAATATTGATAAATAATAAAATGGGAATAAGAATGCTGGGGAAAAGCTCTGAGAATTTCAAATCTTGAATAAATATAAACCAAAGGAAATTTCCCTCGAATTAAAAAATTCAAGAATCAAGATTAGATCTGGCGGTTTTTTTACTTGCAATGGTATCTTTTATCTTAGCAGTTAAATTGGCCATAAAAACAGTATCATTTCCACATCCACAACCATTTCTTAAAACATTACCAACTAGTGGTATCTTTTGTCGCAAAATTCTTTGTAACTCAGATCTATCAACTTGAAGATACTGAGCAGCCACTTTATCAACATTTTGTTTGTAATAACTAATAGTTTCAAGATGTATAAGATGATCAAAAATTTTTTATTAAAACTTTAATGTTATTTCAAATATAAATATTTTATACTCAAAGATTATTCCTTCTAATAGATAATTAAATATAATATCGTTTTACCTTAGTATCACCTATTATTCCATTTCATACTATATCGAATTCTTCTTAAATCCTCACCCTTGATTGGTTTACGAAATACAAACATATGTTCATGCATTATCATCAGGAAATTATATTCTCCAACTTTTCTTTTCCAATAGGGTGTTGATTGGCAATTGTGTTGTACCTTGATTATATCTTCCTTTAGAGCAAAGCCATTTTTCAAGAATAATTCCAGTACATAATAAGAAAGAGGGATATAATGCTGGGCTTTCCTGGTATCCCCAATCAGTATGGCACAATAAGCATTTTCTTTTAATACTCTATAAAATTCTTTAATACCCTTTTCTAATTCTTGGCAGAATTTATCAACACTTCCAATATTTGAAAGGTCATTTGGTATTTTTCCTTCAGAATACTTAATGATGTTAATGTACGGTGGATGGGTGAGGATTAAATCAATACTATCATTATTGATTCCATTTAAATTTCGTACGTCTCCTAAATCAATTATTTGAGGAAAAGAATTAGGATATTCAAACTGTAAATTATCAGTGGTAATACGAATAGCTTCAGGATTAATATCTCTACCAATTCCTCGGCGATGTAAGATTTTAGTTTCAATAAGAGTTGTTCCCCCGCCTACCATAGGGTCAAGAACTAAATCTCCCTCTTGAGAATAACGCAGGATAATATTGCGAGCTATTTGTGGAGCAAAATTACCCCGAAAGTTAGGATTATGAGTATACCAAGAACCCCTTTCTGGAACAGACCAAATGGTGGTGCTTTCTAACTGGAAATTTGTAATATCTGACATAAGATATTCTCTAAAAGCCCCTTTCTTACAAAATGTAAATTGAGTGGATAGTCTATCATTTCTAACCCTTTTCGGATTTGGTTTTTTTGACCTTTCCAACCAAAACCATCGGTTATCCAAATAAAATAAAAACCGTTTTCGTATAATTCATTCTGACGGTTAATATATGAATCAACAATTTCTTGAGGTTTTGAACCTGTTCCGGAAAAAAAGTTAACTTCAATATTGACAATCTCATTCTTATTCCCGATTAGAATGAAATCGGCTTTTCGATTTAGAAGTGAAGTTGAAATCTCAAAGTCATAATGATCTAAAAGATATCTGAAGTATTTTTGATTTTCAATCTGATAGGGTAAATTTCTTCGTTTTACTATTTCCTGGATAATTGGACTGACAACAAGTTCCATTGCTTCTCCGCTTCGATTTTTACGAGCATGGGTATCCAAACCCACCTCTACTCCTGTCACATAATCTTGAATATTTTGACAACTCATGTTTTGGAAAAAGTCTGTGAGACCAGTTCTTTCAAAAAAAATTACCAATTCTTCAATTTCTTGGTTCGATAGTGATCGTTTTTGAAAGTCATGAACCACAGTATCAGAGTCGGCATCGGTAAAATCTTTAATGACTTTTATCTTCATATCACGCATAGCAAGTAACAATGGAATAACAGGGAGTACTTCGGGGTAATTAGTTACCAATCTACGGAGAGTTACATTAAAATTCGAACAACGAACGAGTGAATTTAAAAGATTTAGCTCAATTCTATACTTTTCTATATTTTGTTTAATCTTTTCCCAGTTAACAAAAAAATGATATCCTCGGTTAGTGTCAACAAGAGTATTATGAAAATAATCCACTAAATCATCGAAGGATCTATTTCTGAAAAAATTCTGATAAAGAGATAAATTCATCCTATTCTTTCTCCATAGTTACGAATAATCAATTCATTGATTTCTCCGCGTCGATTTGCATTACAATTAATAAATCTCTTTGCGGGAACTCTTTCTATAACATATCCTCTATAAAGTTCATCAAAAAAAATATCTTCTGGGTTTTCGTTTTTTGGGTCGGAATTGCTTTGGATGAGGAATGCTCCACGCTCATCCATTTCTCGAAAAAACTGAGCTAGTCGCTTCTGATCGTTTTCAGAAAAACCTTCTTTAGAATAGGATGTAAAACTGGAAGTCGAACTAAGTGGGCGATAGGGAGGATCAAGATACACTAAGGTTCCATTTTGAATATATTGAGTAGAAAGAGAAAAGTCTCCACAAACAATTTCAGTATCTTGAAGAGCATTACTTGCTTCAATTATGGTTTTTCTATCACATATCGCTGGATTTTTGTAGCGACCAAAAGGGACATTAAAGTCACCTTTTTTGTTCAAACGGAAAAGACCGTTATAACAAGTTTTATTAAGGAAGATGAGCCAGGATGCTCTATCTATCCAATCCTTATTGAAATGTATATAATCTATGGATTTTCTCTGAGTATTATATTGGTTTCGAATTTGATAGAAATATTTGCTCCGATTCTCCTCAGAAAGCTTGAGATAGTCATTTTGTAATTGCTCAAGCCTTTTGATAAGTAACGTAGGTTCTTTTTGAACAACTTGATA
>JAAYUT010000052.1 GCA_012517485.1 Candidatus Atribacter fermentans | reverse complement strand
TCAACCAAATTCTCCGGAATTACTAAATCTGAAACTTCTCGAAGGTATAAGGCATTTTCATAATGTTGATTGGCTATTTCATAGATCATAACCTGACAGGAGGTGTAGGCATTCGCTTCACCTACATCGACATTATTTTCTCCTAAGAATTGAATTGAAAAAACTTTTTTTATGAAAACCCCATCTTTCTCAGCTTCCAGAAGGTAATAAGGGCTTTTTAGATTATGGGCAGCCCACTTCCCTTCTTGGTTGGTTTCCGTCGAAATGATATCGCCTTCACTTCCGAAAAGAATAACTCTGGCATTTGCAAAGGGTTTAATCTTTAAGCCGTCTTGGTTATCTGCAGATGATGGAATCACAACCAAGCCTATGCAAATATTTTTCTCCAATTTGCTTTGGTCTGGAAATAAACAGCAGCCAGACAATAAAAGGATCATCAGTACTATTATTCCTTTAGGTAATAAAAATAATAATTTTTTAGACAACATCTCCATCCTCCAATATAGAATAACTCTATAAAAATTCCTAATTGTTTTCTATAGGAAAATGGTCCTATTTTTATAACCATTATAACTATATTATCTATCTTGAATATACAGGCCATGATAAATCAAGCCTCTACAAAAGAATTTAAATAAATGCTGTCATCCTGAGGATTCGTTTTTAAAGCCGTGAGGATCTCATCTTGTAATTTTTTCTTTTATCCTTTAATTCTTTTTTCACTCGCCCCCTCAGCCTTTATCGTGCACGATTAAGGTAGCGATATACCATGGCATATCGAATCTTTGGGATTTTTACCCTCATCCTCATCTTCTCCCATCAATGGAGAAGGAACCCTTAATTTTTTTGCAAATAATGATAATATTATGAATTATGAAGAAACATATTCTCTATTTCTTTACATCTATATCGATACTTTCATTGATACTATTCCTGCCGATCTTTTCTATTTCAGCACAAAGCTTGGTTCAAAGCCAAGAATGGCTTCTCAATCACCTTTCCAAAAATACAAGATTAACAAAATACACCTACCAAGTTGTCGCTATATATCCTCATGACCCCCAGGCATTTACCCAAGGCTTAATATTTCATGAAGGCTTTTTGTTTGAAAGTACTGGATTGTATGGCGAATCAAGTTTAAGAAAAATTGACCTAAGGACTGGAAATGTTTTGTTTAAAAAAAAGATCGATGAGATTTATTTTGCTGAAGGCCTTACTCTTTTTAATAACATTCTTATCCAACTCACCTGGAAATCTTATCTTGGCTTTTTATATGAAGTTGATACCTTTGAGCAGATCGGTTCTTTTGAATTTCCTTACGAGGGCTGGGGAATCACCCATGATAACCAAAATTTAATAATCAGCGATGGATCAGATACCCTTCGTTTTTTAGACCCAAAAAACTTTTTGGTAATCAGAGAGATTCAAGTCCATTTAAATGGGCTAATGATTAATCAACTGAACGAATTAGAATTTATTAATGGAAAAATATATGCCAATGTATGGCACACTGACCTTATTCTCATCGTTGATCCAGAAGATGGCCAAGTCATCGGATGGATCAATTTAATCGGATTAGAAGAACAAAGTGATTTATTGAAAAATGTACTCAATGGCATAGCATTTGACCAAACCAATAACCGTATCTTCGTT
>JAAYUT010000051.1 GCA_012517485.1 Candidatus Atribacter fermentans | reverse complement strand
ATTCGTTTTTAAAGCCGTGAGGATCTCATCTTTTTAAATTTTTTCTCCCTTTTCTAAAGGAGTAAGCTTTTTTATGGGTTTCTCACTACCAAAGTTCAATAATTTTCTATTTTTTTTATTCGACTCACGTCTCACTTCTCACGACTCACTGATTCTAATAAATGAGATTGCTACGTCGTTCAACCAAAAAACGATTGACCTCCTCGCAATGACGGATTTAGAGAGGCTTTTCATGCTTATCTTCAAATTCTTCTATCAAGGGAGAAGGAACTCTGAATCGTCATTGCGAGACCTCGTTTTTTGAGGTCGTGGCAATCTCATGATTGCAAACTTATTTATTCCTCCCTTTTTAGACAAAGGGTAACCAACAGTTTTCAGTTCTTATCATTCTCATCTGGTGCTGCGAAAACAGCATGAAGGTCTATTTTGTATATTAAGGAACAAGTAAAAAGTGAAAAAAATTCCAGAAAGGCACACCCCACTAACCCCCCTCAATGGGGAATGAATTCAACAATTACTCTCCTTGGAGGGGTGCCGCTTTCGGCGGGAAGGGTGCCTTTAGTTCTTTGACGTGTATTCTTAAAAAATATGAATAAAAGATGAGATCCTCACAACTTCAAAGAATGAGAGGGATTCGATTGGTTTCCTTAAAACTCAAACCCCCTAACCCCCTTTGTTAAATGGTGAAATTCGTTTCTGAATAAGCATTTTCATCCTTATCTGGTGTTGCGGAGCAACATAAAAATCATTAGATCAGTTACCACATGATGATTTTATTTTTACTTTAAATTCTTTTGCAAATAATGATAATATTATGAATTATGAAGAAACATATTCTCTATTTCTTTACATTTATATCGATACTTTCATTGATACTATTCCTGCCGATCTTTTCTATTTCAGCACAAAGCTTGGTTCAAAACCAAGAATGGCTTTTCAATTACCTTTCCAAAAATGAAAAATTAAAAAAATATACCTACCAAATTGTCGCTACCTATCCCCATGACCCCCAGGCATTTACCCAAGGCCTAATATTTCATGAAGGCTTTTTGTATGAAAGTACTGGATTGTACGGGGAATCAAGCTTAAGAAAAATTGACCTGAGGACTGGAAAGGTTTTATTTAAAAAAAAGATCGATGAGATTTATTTTGCTGAAGGTCTCACCCTTTTTAATAACCTTCTTATCCAACTCACCTGGAAATCTCATCTTGGCTTTTTATATGAAATTGATACCTTTGAGCAGATCGGTTCTTTTGAATTTCCTTACGAGGGCTGGGGAATCACCCATGATAACCAAAATTTAATAATCAGCGATGGATCAGATACCCTTCGCTTTTTAGACCCAAAAAACTTTTTGGTAACCAGGGAGGTTCAAGTCCACTTAAATGGACAAATGATTAACCAACTGAACGAATTAGAATTTATTAATGGAAAAATATATGCCAATGTTTGGCACACCGACCTTATTCTCATCGTTGATCCAGAAGATGGCCAAGTCATCGGATGGATCAATTTAATCGGATTAGAAGAACAAAGTGATTTATTGAAAAATGTACTCAATGGCATAGCATTTGACCAAACCAATAACCGTATCTTCGTT
>JAAYUT010000411.1 GCA_012517485.1 Candidatus Atribacter fermentans | reverse complement strand
TTTTCCAATGGTGTGGTTATCTTTCATGATGATTTCTACTCGACAATTTTTTGCAATTTGGAAAGCATTGCGAATTTTCTTCCTGATATAGTCCTCATCGATTTTTGGAACAGCTAAATCTGCAGGGTTTGGTTTTAATGAGTAAATGTAATTTGAACCTAAATATTCGGCCATAACTTTCGGATTTGCCCAAGGTGAGACAGAAACTCTTCTTAGACGCGGGAACTTTTTTACCACATTCCATCGCATATCAATTGGCTCACAACATCCATAGCAGTTTAATCCAAAACGATCTAATAAAGGATATTGATAAGGAAAAATAAATTCTTCAAACATTTCAGGTGATACATAGCATGTTTCTTGGCTTTCTGAAAAACCCCAAATATCGATTGTACGAACTTTTTCTCCATTAAAATCGGGTTGAGGAAGCTCGTGAGTATAGCCGTATGCTCCTGAACCAATATAAGTCCCATCGTTGTTAAGGCTTAGTAGATTATTTTTTTCCAAATAATCAACTTTTGCCATGTGCCCATCACGCAATATTGCCATAAGGCGATGAAGATCTTCGGGATAATCATACATATCGATCATTATTTGTTCTAAGCCTCGTAAATTAACCAATGTCCAGGTCATCCCTAAAGACCACCACCATAAACCTTTTTTTTCAACTTTTAAAACATCACCAAATGTATCGTTAGCCAATAGGATCATTCTTTCGGTTTTTTCATGATCGATAATTAATTCAGGAAAATGAAGCTTATCCATATCTTTATAGTCTTTTAAGGGAGCATCCCAACGATAGGACCCACCTCCTACTCCCCCTATTCTCACCTCATGCATACCCCAATCACTCTCTGTATAGGCATAGGGAATGCAGAAAAGAGGTTCAACAGGCCGATCATCTCCCATTTCTTCTCCCCAAAAGATTTCTTTCCGAAGCAACATTTCCCAATGACGACCAAGTTCTGTCTCGCATTGGAGCGTTTCTTCAGGGATTATTTCATTCCAACCATTTTCTGGATCACAAAAAACAACTGGTCGAGTTGGTTGAAGAGAATTTATTTTATACCACAAATCTCGTTTAGATTCTTCTTCGGGTCTCATTGCTATTTCAGCGACTCTTTGTGCTATTTCTCTTAAGATCTTTTGATCTTTTTTGGTCAATTCAATATTTTTTATTGTTCCCGTAATCAAGCTTAAACCATAAGCGGTTTGATCTGACACAAGCTTTCCTCCTTCAATTACATTTTGATTGAAAAACAAAGAGTATTTATTCAAAATTAAGTCAATTTATTTTTGTAAGAAACTTCTTTAATAATCATAACAAAAATATTGGACTGAAATCATCCCTAAATTTTTTTTGCACAAATTAATTAAATAATCTGCTCTGTAACTTATTGTTTTCAAATACAAACAAAAAGATTAAAATCTCTCTTTCCTCAAAAAATGAGTTTACTTGTACTTCAAAAAATGATACCTTGACAACAACCTAAATGAAAAAAGATAAGGTTTAAAATAACTATTTAAAAACGTCTTTGGTTTAAAAAAATAGCAATCTCCTCCTTAAAAATTAATTAAAAAGAATGAAAAACTAAAAAGGATGAGATCCTCACGGCTTCAAAAAGCGAAGCCTCAGGATGACCGATTAAAGGCACCCTCCCCGCCGTGCGAAAGCGGCACCCCTCCAAGGACTCATCGTGTTCCATAGTTTTCCCCTGGACACCATTTACAAAAGGTGCTATACTCCTTGGCATGAAAGTTTGCGGTCACGAATT
>JAAYUT010000410.1 GCA_012517485.1 Candidatus Atribacter fermentans | reverse complement strand
TTCATTGCTCGTTTAGCCGCTCACGGTCCAGTGAATACTTTAGTTCCAGCTTCCCTTTTACAAACTGTTCCAGGGACTTATACTATTTTGGGTGGTGTCGCTGATAACGTTGAAATCCATATGGCTTAAAAAATAGACTTACCAGGTTGTAAAAAATAAGGGCGCGATTTTTTTTGCGCCCTTATTTATTTAAATTCCTTTTGGGTTTGATTTGCTGAAAGTGAAAAAATCTTTAAAAAATTTGATTTTCTTTAAATATCTGATTGAGAACCAAAGAAGCCGCACCGCGGGCTGCGGGTCGATCTTTGATCTCAGCGACTTTAAAGGAGAGGTTTCGAGTAGCTAATTCTAAGGATTGCCGTCGTACTGTTCCCTTTAATGGGTTAAGAATGAGATCGCCGAGTTCGGCAAGCTCACCACCGATGATTATAGCTTCGGGATTGAGAAAGTTCACGACATTCGCAATTACTTCACCTAATGTTCGACCCATTTCTTCAACCAAGTTAATACAGAATTTATCATTTTCATTTGCCGCTCTAATAAAGGAAGGAATAGATAAATCGTCTTTATTTTCACGAATTTGGTCTAAGTAGGATGAAATGACTCCATGCTGAAGGGCGTTTTTAATTGATCGAATCACAGCCGAAGAAGAAACAAACATTTCTAAGCAACCATGATTTCCACAACTGCAAATCGGTCCACTTTTGTCATATTGAACGTGCCCTAATTCTCCTGCTAATCCTTGAGCTCCATAATAAAAGGAACCATGAGTCATCAAACTGGCACCAATCCCATAGGAGAGGTCAACATAAATTTGGTTTTGAAAATCTCTCCCGGCACCAAAAAGACTTTCAGCCAAAAGCTTACAATTGGTATTACCTTCAATGAATATGGGGATTTGAAATTCCTTTTCTAGAATTTGCCGGAGAGGAACCTCTCTCCAATCAGCAATTTGTGAGCAGAACAAAGAAATACCCCGTTCACGATCAACTAAACCGGGATCAGCAATACCGATCCCTAATAACGGTGGTAAATGAATTGAGTTGTGGTGAATGAGTTGGTGAATAGTTTTTTTTAATAAGTCAATAATTTGGTTACTCCCAGTTCCTTCTAAGAAGGTATAGTTTTTCTCACTAATAATTTTATTTTCTAAATTGATCATTAAACCATGAATCGATTGGGGATCAAACTCGATGCCGATAACTGATCCGCCAATGGGATTTAAAGTCAATAGGCGTTGTTTTTTTCCTTTTTTATTATTCCCAAATCCTTTTTCAATTAAAATTTTTTCTTTAATTAATTCTTTAGTAAGCTGAGTAATCGATGCTGGACGAATACCCAGCTTTTTTTGAATCTCAGTACGTGAGAGTGAACCGTTTTCATAAATTAATCTTTTAATTGTCGCTTTATAGTGAGTTTTGGTAAAAGATTTTCTCTTTTCCATTTTTTTTGTCCTTCAATTATATTATTTACTTAATAGAAAAAAACAAATTGACATGAAGAACATTCAGTATTAATATTCTATCAAATATGTTATTAAAAAGATATGTCTATTGAGTAATAAATGAACCTGAATCATCCTATAATCTCAAGCTCAAGACTTTATAACCAAGCTTTTTTATTAAAACCTGGAAGTAGAGTGAGATACTCTACAAAAATAGAGCGAAATAGTAATAGGTTTTAAATTTTTGGTTCAATGGAATCAGTGCTTTCATGGAGGGATCTATTATTATTCAGTTTAATAAAATAACAAAAAATTATGGGGCAACCAAGGCATTGGATAGTATCGATCTCACCATTGAAAAGGGTGAAGTTCATTCTTTAATTG
>JAAYUT010000409.1 GCA_012517485.1 Candidatus Atribacter fermentans | reverse complement strand
TTACCTAATTTTAGACAAATAGCTGCAGATAAAGCTACAACTATGGGACACATAAAAAGAATCCACTTAACTGAATCAATAGTTGCAGTTCCACCAGACAATATTCTAAAACAAGCCAATATTATATTAAATCCCATTCTTGAACAAATAATAAATAATAAAGTCAATTCACGATATTTATCTAGCATTAGAGATTCTTTATTGCCTAAACTCATGTCTGGAGAAATAGATGTTTCCAAAATAGAAATTTAATTGGATAAATTTTTATTTATCTGATTGTTCACCTGTATTTCCTGTTCAAACTGGTTTAAAAAATGTGATATACTTCTTTGTTCTTTTATTGGAGGCAATATAATAGGTAGACTATAAAAATCTGCACGACTTGTTGTTGGTATAGCTGAACCACTATCCATTGAATTTATATTGTGTGTTAATAGTTCGTAATAAGCAAAAAGCAAATCTAAATCTTTAATTTTGGGTTTCAGATAAAATGCTGTATCAATAACATAAAATGGTTTATTGGAATAATGTACCCCCCGATATGCGCCTTTCCTACCTATTATTATTCCAGGATTATTCCAGAGCGGCTCATCATGTGATCCAATTTGTCCATTTGTTCCATATACTGGATATTTCCCATTTTTATCCTTATAATCTTTAAGTGGCTTTCCATACTCTAAAGTGGCAATGTCCCCCCAAAAACAATCCTTCCATTTAGAGGTCATATCCTAACCTCTTTAGATTAGCTTTTATTTCTTCTTCCAGTTCATCAGACTTCTTGAATAGGGTTGCTAATGAAGTTGTTAGTTCTCGCATCTTTTCTTCGAATTCTTCTGGATCCTCTTCTTCTTTAGCGAATCCTACATATCTCCCTGGTGTAAGTATGTAATCGTGTTTCTTTATTTCATCCAAAGACACATTCTTGCAGAGTCCAAGGATGTCTTCATATTCCCCTCCTTCCCCACGCCAACTATGATATAGTTGAGCGATTTTTTGTATATCTTCATCATACAATACTCTGTGCGTACGGTCTTCCATTTGGCCCATATTTCGGGCATCTATAAACAGAATTTCTCCCTTTCGATCACGGAAGTTTCCATTACTTTTGTCTCGGCTTATGAACCATAGGCAAGCTGGTATTCCTGTATTGTAAAATAACTGTGAAGGAAGTGCAACCATGCAGTCTACTAAGTCATCTTTAACTATATTTTCCCTAATCTTCCCTTCCTGTCCGCCTGCTGACATAGATCCGTTGGCTAGAACAAAGCCTGCTATTCCTGTAGGTGATAGGTGATGAATGAAGTGCTGTACCCATGCAAAGTTTGCATTTCTTTTGGGTGGGATTCCGTATTTCCAGCGCACATCTTCCTCTAATAACTCTCCTTTCCAGTCTTTGTCGTTGAATGGTGGATTGGCAAGGATGAAGTCAGTTTTTAGGTCTCTATGTCTGTCATTTGTGAAACTGTCACCCCATTGAATGTTAGAGTCTATTCCCCTTATGGCTAAATTGATTTTACATAATCTCCAAGTGGTCTGGTTAGATTCCTGTCCATAGATGGCTATGTCTCCGAGCTTTCCTTCATGGGCTTCTACAAATTTCTCACTCTGTACGAACATGCCTCCACTGCCGCAACAGGGGTCATAAATACGGCCATTGTATGGTTCGATCATTTCTACAAGGACTTTAACAATACTCCTAGGTGTGTAGAACTGTCCGCCTTTTTTTCCTTCTGCACTTGCAAACTGCCCAAGGAAATATTCATAAACACGGCCAAGAATGTCTTTTGATCTACTTTCTGTATCCCCCAGACCTATAGTCCCTATAAGATCTATGATTCCACCAAGACTTTTCTTATCCAGAGCTTCTCTGGCATAATCCTTTGGTAAAACTCCTTTGAGGTTCTGGTTGTCTTTCTCGATTGCATCCATTGCATCGTCAATTATTTTACCGATGTCTGGTTGTTTAGCTCGATCCTGTAGGTAGTCCCATCGGGCCTCCGGTGGCACCCAAAACACATTAAGAGCTAGATATTCATCCTTATCTTCAGGATCTGCCCATTGATCCGCGTCAAGACCACGATACACTTCGGTAAAAGCGTCTGAAATATATTTTAAGAAAATTAATCCAAGTACCACGTGCTTATATTCAGCAGCATCCATGTTATTCCGCAGCTTGTCAGCAGATTGCCATAGTTTCTGTTCAAATCCCAAGTTCGCCCCGTTATTAGCCATTTTAGTTACACCTGATAATGGTATTAGAGATACTTACTTTATTTTTTTCTATTTCTTTCTAGGATTAGAATAATGAATGTAAAAATAGATTCGTGACATAAAATATATAAACCGAAAATAATAATATGAACTAATTATATTATTTTAATAAGAGGCGATAGAATGGTTAGACGAGTGTTTTTTAGTTTTCATTATGAAAAAGATAGTGTAAGGGCTAGTCAGGTCCGTAATAGTAGTGTAACAAAACCAGACTTAGAAACTGCAGGGTATGTAGATGCCGCAGACTGGGAAGAAATAAAAAAAGGAGGAGATAAAGCAATTAAAAAGTGGATTGCTGAAAATTTAAAGAATACATCCGTTACTGCTGTATTAATAGGTACAGAAACTTCAAATAGAGACTGGGTTACATACGAAATTAAAGAGAGTTATAACAGGGGTAATGGCATGCTTGGTATATACATCCATAATTGTAAGGATTTTAACGGTCAAACTTGTGCAAAGGGAGAAAATCCATTTGGTAACTTATATATAACTGACGAATATGGTAACAAAACATATTTGTCTGAATTATACCCTACTTATGATTGGGTTTATAATGATGGTTATAATAATTTTGGAGATTGGGTAGAAGAAGCGGCTAAAGCGGCTGGAAGGTGATTATAAACTTATTATCCCCTTCTTAATCAAATATGAAATAAGCAAAATTCCATTGTATATAAAAATTAATAATAGTATTGAACCATAAAATGCCAGTAATGTTTCTGAAAACATTATTCTGGGCTTTGTTTGAATCTTTTTGCCAAATCTTTTACCAGCTTTCATGTCAAATAAGTATTTATCACATTCCAATTTGTCATCTTTCAATCTATTTTCAATAACCCACTTGTATAATTCCCTGTAAGCTCTTTCTTGCCAGAGAAAATAGGCATCTAAATACCAAAAAATAAATAAAGGAATTAAAGCTATTAAATTTTGATAAGCGTCACCTTTCAAGAGTAAGGTGACTGTAATCAGAGTTACAGCCCACCCCTTGATTAGAAATGAATTAAATGCCATTCTTTTTATAATGTTCTGTATGACATCAATTTCTTTAATCAGAACTGTTTCTCTATCCATTATAAAGCCTCTGATATTAATCTTCATCTAACAGTCTTTGCAATTTCTTAAGATTTCCCGGTTCAATTTTATCCTTATTAATATCTATAAATTTGGGTATATATTCATCTTTACAGTCACCGGCATCGTATACTTGGTCATTGTTAATAGCGTTTAAAACCAGTTTATTAACATCGCCCGCAGTCAGTTTATCATAATAGGGTTCTAACAATCCCATTATAAATTCTGTTTTCCTGTATCCGTATATTTTACCTAATGCATCTATAGATTTTGGAATCATATAATTAGTGTGTTCCCTAAAAATCGGTCTAATTAAATTAAATACATTATATTCCTGTCCTTGAATTCTAATGCTTAAAAATCCAAATGGTCTTGAATGTTCGTCATTATTGAGACCCAATGGAACTATTTGGATTTGTTTATTCATATAATATTTTAAATAACAAGCTATGCCTAGCTCTTGTGGGCACCAATCAGAATTTTTAAAGTTGTAACTCAGAAGTGCAATAAAAATATCAGAATTCGTAATTTCATCGAAAATCTTTTCCATCCATTCTTCAGATGCTTCAGTATCTTCCGATGCCATAAAGCAATAAATATCAAAATCTTCTAAATTATTTTTAATAACCCTAGCTTTATCGGTGTCTTTTGTTGAATAGCTAATGAAAACTTTTAATTCATCAGTAGGTGGTTCTTGGTATAATTCCTCAAAAGAAGAAGGATTATCTGGGTCGATTATACTCCCCCTAGAGTCTGAAAAAATTTCATGATATTGATATCTACCACTGGAATTTGCATTTACAATGGCTACTCCCCCTAAACCTCTTAAAACATCTACATAACCTCTGTTCCCCAAATAATCTATAGCATCATTAATATCTCGATCTTCAAAATGAGTTAATTTCTTTATTTCTTTTGTACTCATCTTTCTATCTTTATCAACTAACAATTTTAGTATATAAAGTGCATTTTGTTCAATAGGATTCATAACATTCACTTGTTTCTATTCCTTGATTTTATATCGATTAATGTATAGGTGTGCCTTTTTTGGCCTTGCTTATTGTCCTGAGGGTGGATTATGTCCTTTTAAAATTAAAATCCTATCTTTTTTAATGCCCATATTTTAACGGCTTCAGATTTCATTTCTTCCCAATCTACAAAATCAGTACCATCCTTAACAAAAATATCCCATTTTTCGTCGTCGATTGATTCAAAATCCCCACATTTTTCCATTAAACCGCTTTTATCTAGCATTTCATCAAAGCTTGAATATCTTGTATATTTGAACATGAAAGATTCATTAAATAATTCAGAAAAGGGCACTGTCTGTTTTTCCTCTACTTTTTTTAAATTCTTCTGCATATCTTCAAGCTTCTTTCTAACACCGGAGTCATCAATTTCTATCCTAAAATTTCCCATCCAAATCACCTTCTAATTATTACTATATTAATTGGTAACATGATTATATAGACTTATCTTTTAATTCACCAGACTCCACCCTCGCCCGCTCAAACTCCCTCTCCGCATACCTTAAAACCTCCATCAAGCTGGCATTTCTGTACAGCATCATACCGTAACTCGAACATGACATCTATATGCCCTGACCAAACTACCGCATTTTACCTAATTAGTTTTCCCCTAACCATCTGTTTTATCGGGCCTCAATATTAGTGTACTCTAATTACTCCATCTTTATTATCAAAATCAGTGTCAAATGATATTATTTCATGAATTTCTAATTCTTTCATGGTCTCCAGGAGTATGGTATCTACCAGTGACAGGGACCCGTCATACTTCAAATGGGTAATCATACCTCTATCTAGAAGATGGTTGGTGTTATATATTTTGTAATTGTCTTTGATGTTGTGGTACAGGTCTGTGGCTATTTTACCCCCGTATAAACTGCCAGAAATAGTTATTGATTCAAAGATCACGCCGTCAGTAACGTACTTCTCTTCATCTTCTATTTTACTTAGAATTTCCACGGCCCTCTCATGGTACCTGTCTTTGGTATCTAAGAGGTTTATAAAGAAATTAGGGTCTACTAGAATCAATTTCCTCACCGTGGTCTATTCTTTTTTGAATTTTAACACTGTCAATGGGTTTTTTACTTGATACTATTCCCACGATATCATCTAGTCTGCTTCGCTTTCTAAAATTAATGTTAATTTCACCATCTTCATTTACAATCCATTCCACAATGTCATTGGCCTGTACTTTGAACATCTTACGAATCTCCGAGGGAATAGCCGTTTGGTTGTTATCATACACTTTGGTAGTTATCATAAGATTCACCAATTAAATATAAATCTAACAACTTATATAAAATTAACTTTGGATATCAATTTAACATAGATTGGTTAAATTTCATTTTTGGTTATTTTTCTAATTTATGGCGCTCTTTCGCCCGCTCAAACTCCCTCTCAGCATACCTTATAACCTCCAGTAAGTGCTGGTACTTCAATGCGGGTGTTATAACCGGGACTCGCATATCGCATCTCCTCATGTCACTGGTGTAAACACTGCTCCGTTTTTTGTACTTCTCGTCCAGGGTTGATATGTAGTGGTAGGAGAGATCAAATGACTTTTTAGAGTCAAATAAGTTTTCCAGTTCTTCTGTAATATTACCAAGTACGCCAAGCGCCAGATTAAGCTCGGTTATGTTGATGGGCTCTCTTTCCTCCCGGGAGTTGATCTGGTACAGGCCGTCTATGTATTCTTTTATATCCCCATGCCACTTGTGGGAGTCTTTGCTGGGGAAGGCCAGGATGTCGCGTCCCCTTAAAATAGTTGTGGGTTGTAGAGTAGTATCTTTTTCCTGTCCATGATGCCGTAGCTGTAACGCATAGCCAACCCAGCCTGTAAAATAATGAGATTTTCCACTTTGAACTATAACTTTACTGAAACTGTATTTTCAGTTTCTGCAGCTTCTTCTCTGAGCTTCCAGTAGTTTCATAAAGGTACGCGTCGAGGTATGATTGTAATGGCTCTTTTTTAAATAGGGAGTCCATATTCGCATCTAAAATATGCACTCTCTCCATGATCTTGGGCCAGTACCATATTAGCTTCCAGTCTTCGCTCCGGTCGAGGTGCAGATCTTATCTTGTTGATGTAGTTTATCTGCTCCTGTATGGAGGTGTAGATCCGGTTGAATTCCTGCCGGGTGAATACTATGACTTCCTCATATTCCTGGAATATTCCCGGGTTGGAGATTTCTGCAAATCTTCCCCTGGGCTCTCCCTCACTCACTCTCATATCATCTTCCCACCTTTTCCTGCCGGGTTAAGTATTATAGAAGTAAGGTATCATGCTATTTTGGGAGAAAGCGCGTGAGAAGTAATAATTTCTTTTAAAAAGTTATATTACTGAGTTAGAACAGAATCTAAGCTATATGGGGACTAATAAATTCGTGCTTTTAGACATCGATTGTATCACCCGGAAGGGTAGACCAGTGGTAAGGTCATTCGGCAAACTCCCCAGTGGAAGATCCATAATTGCCCATGATAGAAATTTCAAACCCTACATCTACGTCCTACCCTACCATCTCTCTGAATGAGACAAAACCCTAGAAATCCTAGGACTCGACAACAGGAACAGCATAGCATTTTTTCGATCGGATAATACAGAGCATTGAAGAAAGATCATCAAAAAGAATCTTCGAAGGAAGCAGCGGACGATACACACCAGACTAAATCCTAAAACACAAGCATCATCCCACCATCCGCTACCTCTGGAGAATGTACTACCCGGAAATACTAGACGAAGCACGAGAAGCAGAACGAATACAAACGAGATAAACAACATGTAAAAAAAGAAAATAACAATTAAAAAAATTGTTATTCTACCTCTCTTTCTAAAATTATAAAATATTTATTATCTCCACATTCTTTGAAGGTTTCCCAAATAGGAAAAATTCCCTTTTTCAGTATAGGTGGATATGTTCTTCAAGAACGAATTTAAACCATTGAATGAATTTGATGTACTCTTTCAAAATTATCACCTCCCCTTAAATTAATCCCTCTTAACATGTCCCTAACAAAAAAGTTTATATGCGTTGTCCTGTCCTGGCATCTATTTCTATTTGCCCTACAGTACTCCCGTTTAAAATTACCGGTACAATATATATTTCCTGTCCACCGCTATCAACTAATCGTGGAGTTCCTGCTGTTGCACCAGGCTCTTCAATATAACTGTTAGCTATACTCATAGCCTGCGAAGATGTGATAATTGAATCTTGACCTGATGCGTTACTATCCGAGGTATTACCCGTTGATGTGATCGTGTTTTGGTTTTGGGGGAATATTACACTATTAGCCATCTGTATGGCTAACTTTTCATCTTTTGCACCTACGCATATTCCTTGTGTAGCATTAGAATTAACTACTAATATCTGTGTGTAACCCTCCTCTGTTTTCCAACAAATAGCATCAGATGGTACTCCTTCTAGGGTGATTCTCTTCACGTCCTTCCGGTTATCAATTGTACCTATAAATGCACTGATTCCTATCACTGAGTCTACTGGGGTAATTTGTAGTCCTAGTTTTTCATCATTATAATTTCCATAAGCACTTTTAGTGAAGTTTGCAGCAACAGGTACTGATACCGTGATTCCATCAAAAGTTTCATTCTTCATAGCTTGCGTACTGGAAAATCCAGGAATACCCCCATAGTACATTCCTACTAGACCAATTATCACAACAACCAAAACAATTACAACCCCAATTAAAATCTTCACCTGTTTATCCATCACGACACCTTTTTATTTGGATTGGAATGTTTCAAGAATCTTCTGCAATCCTTCATCATCTTTACTATTACCTCTAACATACAATTCTTTATTATCTGGAAGATCTATGGCATAAGCGAACCAATCATCCTCTGATACAAACCGATACGTTTTATTTCCTATTGTTTTAGATTCATAGTTAGCACTGTCAAAAATACGGCCAATATATACCTTTTCACCAGTGTGTACATCTTCACTAACTATATCATATATCTGAACCCGTATCTCACCATTTGAGGAATTAAAATAAACACCATTAGAATCCGTACTTTCATAATCAATTACCCAATTATCAGGATAATCAAACGACATTAATGAATTATCATACGTTTTAAAACTCGAATAACTCGTTTCAGTATCTGAAGTACACCCAGATATTGCTACAACAAAAATAAGTATTCCTAAAACTATTGAAATCGATGTTATTTTTTTCATCTTAACTTTCCCACTTTACTATTTTATCCACCAGAAAATAAGCTGAAAATAGGACCAATAACCCAATTAGCTAAAATATTCCCAATGATGAGAATTATAAGGCACTGTAAAATATTGGTGGGTTTTTTGATTTTTTATTTTTATGTTTTGTTGTTTGTGTATAGTTGTATATGTGTTTATTTTGTAAAATAGGATCGTAAAGTTAATATAAAGGTGGGAGCAAATATTTTAGCATGACTAGTGTAAAATCAATTGCTCCCATTAGTTGTTTGAACTATAAACAATATAAGCTTTCCTATTTTTTTGAAAGTTTTTCAAAATACGAATTTGAACTTGGTAAAAAGAGAAATAAAGCTAATAAATACTATAATTCGCTTGTTATGTATTTTAAAAAGGATATTTTATATATTGAGGATGATCTTGGTGTTTGTCCTAAATGTCACTCTAAATCCGTTTTCTCTGATGGATATAACGATAGATTACTTTATTTTTATGATGAAGGAGCTGTAAATGCTAAAGTTAAAAGATATACATGTGATAACTGTGGCTATAACTTTATTACAGACTTGAATGGAGTTGTTGAGCCTGGTTGTAATTATACAAGGGTGTTTAAAGAAAAAGTATTGGAATTTGTGGCTTTATTCTTTGGATCAGTGCGTAAAATAG
>JAAYUT010000408.1 GCA_012517485.1 Candidatus Atribacter fermentans | reverse complement strand
CCTATCGGAGCCCAACGATTACCTAAAAATTGAATGTAACTTTCCACCGTTCCGTCATTCTCGGTTCTCTCCCACCGTTGAATATTTTTGATAAAGGTACACACTGCCCATCTTGCCTGCTCTTCTAAATCTGTCCCCTTGGCTGCCATGACACCAAATTCTAAGCCAGGTGGCACGTTTTCTTGTTTTCTAACCGCTAAGGACAAAGCATAAAGATTAATTTTCGGATTTCTGAAAACAATTGAGTCAAACTTTCCGACATATTCATCAACGATGGCGAGAATCAAGGGGATTTCTTGATGAAACTTAGGCTTAGAGAGTTTCCAGATATTAAACCAGCAGAGATTCCACATCATTTTCCTCTCCTCGCATACAGAAATAAATTAATCACCGAAACTGAAACCGCTGACAACAAGCTCACGATTAAGCCGTAGGTCAATCCTTTTATCTGCCTGATTCCTTCCATGTCTTTTTCGATCACCCTGATTCTTTGTTCGTGGTCTGCTATCATCACTGCGCTTTGGTTGCTTTGAGGTTGACACAGCTCCAAGGCTTTAATTCGCTGTTCGTAGTCTTTTAAAAGTGGGTCAATGCTATCTACGGACTTGATGAGATAGGCAATGTCTTTTTTTAATTCGGCTAAGGTTACCTCGCCGTTCCCCGCTTTTGCGGGTGGCAAGAAGGCAACGACAATCAAAGCAAGGATTAGAAACACAAGAGTTTTTTTCATCTCATCACCGCCTTATTTTTTTTAGGTTGCACATTCCATCTTGACAGACCATTTTTTTGGAAGAAGATTTTCTTTCCTGCTCAACCGGCGCATATTCCAAATGCCCTTTCTTGAATAATTCCCTCAGTTCTTCCCCTATAGTCACATGATGATAGAGTTTCAATTCCTTATAGGTAGGCTCAAAACATTAAGATTTTATTTTTCATATTCATCAGTCCTTTGTTTCAATTCCTTATAGGTAGGCTCAAAACTGAAATGGGGTTTTTTTGATTATTCGTGCAGGATTATGTTTCAATTCCTTATAGGTAGGCTCAAAACAATTTTTTTGCTAATTCTTCTGCTCCCTTTTTCCAGTGTTTCAATTCCTTATAGGTAGGCTCAAAACAAAAATAATCAAACTACTGGCAATTCTTTACAATACGGGTTTCAATTCCTTATAGGTAGGCTCAAAACCCGCTCATTTGGCTCTATTATTACACCTTTAGAGAACTAAGTTTTTGTTATTATATCACAAAAAGATGCCTAAGAAATTAAGGGTTAAAGTAGAATTTTTTCTATACCACAAGTTTTTTCATTTTTTTATGCCTGTTTAATTTTGTCTGTCGTACCCCTGGAGATTTTACACTATTGGGGGTCGACAGAAAAAATTTTACTGCACCCAATTCTAGAAATATCAGCTCTCAATTTTTACTTTAATGAATAATTTAAATAAATTTATTTAGCATTAAGTATTGAATTAGATGATTATCTCTTCTCCTCCTTTTTCTTTCCCAATAGTTTCACGAAAACTATAAAGAGTAGTTCTCAAACCATAAATAATTATAGAATCTTCTTCCTTATTCATATTTTTTTCTAGTTCAGCTTTTAATTTAATAAAATTTGCTTTGGTAATTTCACCTTCAAAAACAGAATTTTGAACCCAATTTAAATATTTTCTGCATATTTTGAGGATTCGAACTACTCGATCTTCACTAATATCATAAACTACTATAACATACATATTTTTACCACCCACTTATATAAGGGGCATACTCTTTTTCACCTATGAGATGTTTTTCTAACTTATACAATTCACGACGAATAATTCGGCTGTAAGATACCTCCTCTTTGCTATCCGATAGTTGAATAGTGGTTTTTAATCTTGTTTCGTACTCTTGAATAAATAATTTACGTCCATTTTCATTTAAGACAACTCCGTTTAATTCTTTTAAAAAATGTTTTGGTTTGATCATTTTTTTATTTAAAAGATTAAAAATACATCGATCAATAATTATTGGTTTAAAAATTTCAGCGATATCTAAATTCAGGGTAAAACTTCGAAAATTGGTGGTATGCAGATACCCAATTCTTGGATCAAGATGAGTTTGATATATTTCTCGAAGTACTTCTACATACAACAAAGAATTACCGAAGCTAATCAATGCATTCAAGGCATTTTCAGGCGGTCTTCTGCTCCTTTTTTCAAAAGAAAAGTCGGGATTTTCAATAATCTGGTCAAATGCTTGGTAATAGGTATTCCGAATATTACCTTCTAGGCCAAGAAGAACATTAGGATCTTCAGTTGAAAGAGTTTTTTCTAAAAAATCATTTATTAATAGGATTATATCTTCGACTTCTTTCCCTCTTTTTTGATAATATTTGAGAACTCGAAGAATATTAAAAGTTGCTCCTTTTACCAATAATCTAGCTATGAATAAACGTTTTGCCATATCCATATAAAACTCAGCTTGTTTTAATATCATATACCCCGAATTATAATGTTCACGAGGATAAAAGCTTCCAATGTAATAACCATAATGATTAAAAAAATGAAGGATTATCTCGGACTGCGTTGCAAATTCGAGAAAACGTTTATTTACATCTACTTCGCCGAAAATGAGGATTTCTGAAGTATTTTCAATAGGGATATATTTTTTACCCTGTTCGTTTTCAAAGTAGAGGGTATTATCTTTTCTTTTTAATTCACCATTCTGAAAAATATAAATTCGATTTTTCATTAATTAATCCTCATGAATGATCCTTTATTTTTTTCCATACATCCTATCGAAATATACGGGATATTAACACCAGCAAAAATCTCTATATGCACAATTTCGACAATAAGGTATCTTTCTCAATTCTGGCGGTTTTTCCAAATTTGAAATCTTTTCAATTTCCAGAATAGTAATATGCAACAAATTCTCGAGTTCCTTAGATAAGACCACTTTTTCCCTTTTCTTTTCTTCGGGATAAAGCAGTTCTCCTCGTGATGTTATCCCAATTTCCTTTAAACGATAAAGATAATAAGCCAATTGCAATTGAGCGCTCTTTTTAGCTTTTGATGACTTTTTAATTTCTGCTACTACAACATCATTATTTTCTTTTTTTACCAAATCAATCTTTAAATTCTCAAAAACAACCTCTTTTTTTGAACGAGCATACGCTTCTTGAGTGATAAAGCGACCAATTTCCAAAAAAGGATGATCCTGAGCGGCTTCTAATCCGTGAATGAGATACCATAACGACCGGTGACAGATTGAATAATAATTAATCATTGTTCCATTAATGTTTACCAAAGGATAATATCTCCTTGAATTTTATAGCCAGTTTTAAAATCATAAAAACCATCAAGAGATGACTGGTTTATATATCCAAAACCATAAACAAGGGGTGGCTGGTTTTGAACTGTCAAAGGAACCGCAATAACATAATGATAGAATCGGTTTTTTATTTTTTGAAACTCAAGTCGGCGTTTATACACATCCCCAATCTCTTTTAGAGAAAGATAGAATTCCCATAATTTTTTAGCCTCTTCATTTAACTCGATAAAAATATCAAAACGTCGAAAATCTTCTTCTATAAGCTTAAAATCCTTTATTGATTTTTCACCATCACCAGCAAGTTGATATCGGAGTTTACTTAAAGCATTTAAGTAACTTTCCGATTCTTTTTTGCTTTTTCTTTCACTAATAGTTTTATAATAGCAATCAACCAAATCTAAAAAATCTTTTTCTTCAATAAAATCTTGATGTTTAAGGATTTCTCGAGTTGCATCCAATAAAATTGGATCATATATTGAATGAGCATACAATTTATTTTTTTCATTGAGTAAAAAAAACAAATGCATTTCTCCCTTTTTATTTAAATTATTTCTATTACATCTTCCCGCAGTTTGATTTAAAGAATCAAGGGGAGCAAAGTCTCGATAAACTATATCAAAATCAATATCAACTCCGGCTTCAATTAATTGGGTAGAAACTACTATTGAAGATTCACCATTATGAATAGCTTTTATTCGCTCTAATCTTTGCAGGGGAACAACATGACTCGATAAAAATTCAATCGATTTTTGATAATGATTTTCTAACAATTGGTGAGCTTGACGTGCTGAGGAAATTGTATTGAAAACAAAAAGCATTCTCCCCCTGATATCCTTCGGCAGGTTTTTAACGAATTCTTCTAAAGTTGACTCTTGATTATGAATATAGATCCTTACCCGATCTAAACTTTTAAAATAATGGTTTTTTTCCACCAGGGGGATTAGTTGCGATGGTTCAAATAAGAAAGGCTCAGTGGCTGTAACCAATAATACATATGAATGACTTAAATTACACCAATCACTGAGAACCTTGTTTACTGTTCCCCAATATTTTACCGGTATACTTTGAACTTCATCCAATATTATTATTGAAGAGCAAAGTCTATGGAATTTACGTAGAAAATGATTTCTATACCCAATCAAAGTATGAAATATTTGTACAAAAGTCGTTAGAATGATTTCAGAATTCCAGCCTTCGATCAATATTTTTGCTTCTTCTGGCTCAAAATATTCATCGGATTTTATATAACTTATATCTGACAAGTGATGATGTTTAAGAAAGATGCTGCTATCCATTTCTGGGAATTCAAAAGACAAAATCTCTTCAATTACCTCGGCACATTGATCTATAATACTTAAGAAAGGAAGAGCATAAATAATTCGAGGAAGCAACCCAGATTCCTGATATATCTTTTCTCTCAATTTAAAAGCAAAAGAAAGAGCAGCGATCGTCTTCCCCATCCCAGTTGGTAAATTTAATGAGAATAATGGATTTTCAAGTGATTGATTGATATTTATTACTTCATGAAAAGCTCTTTCACGCATTTGGTTTATTATACTTGTTTCATATGTGCGAAATCTTTCTCGATATTTTTGGATTGCATGAAATGGAATGTTTTGTTTTCTTGAAGGGAGAGCTGATTGAATTACTACTTCAGTTTTATCCCCGTCTATGAGCAGAGAAAAAAGGAGATTGGAAATAAAATATAATTTGAGGTCGTTCATTTTCCTCCACTTTCTCCGCTCTTCCTTCATCAAAGCTGGAAAAAAATGAATCCAGCTCTTCAAATCTTGGAGAGTTGGAGTGGTTGGAAGACCATACTTATAGAGGTTGTTAATTAAGATTGACCATTTTTCTTGGTTGATATTGTCGATCTGTTTTTTGACTAAATCTACTTCTTCATCTTCAAGGAACGCTTCTGTTTCAGGATTTTCGAGGTCTCCATGATGGCGGCGTACTGCCATATAGCCTAACATAGGCATTTCATTATTTTGGAATTGTTCCTTGAGTATATTGTAGGTTATCAAAGCTGAAAATAGAGAATGACGTGATAGCTTTTTAGGAACCCGTTCACCTTTTAAATGTTTCTGAAAAAAGTCAGTCGCTTTTCCCAAGTCATGAGTTAACGCGATAATTTTAGCGGTATTTCCTAAAGCAGATACCGCCAAATCGTTAGGCATTTCACTTAAATAATGAACGATCAGCTTTTGAGTTGAGATTAAATGGTTTTCAAGAAGCTTCCCTGGATGAGAATAAAGTTGTGAAGGTAACAATTTTTTCTCCATTCTCTAATTCAATACAATTTCCTTTTTTAAAAATGAGGTTATTCCCATTTGGTTCAAATAATACTTCTTCATATTTTTTAACTATCCGATTATTATCCATATTAACGGGTAATCTTTCCCGAAAATATCTTTTCCCTTCTTCAAT
>JAAYUT010000407.1 GCA_012517485.1 Candidatus Atribacter fermentans | reverse complement strand
CCACCCCCTGTTGAAATGTGAGTGATGGAGTTTGCGACACCTGCTAAATTAATAGCTGCAATAGTATCTCCGCCTCCAACCACGCTTACTGCCCCACTCTCGGCTACCTTTTTTGCAATTTCTACTGTTCCGGTAGAAAATTGTTCAACTTCGAATAGGCCAACTGGTCCATTCCAAAAAATGGTTTTTGCTTTTAAAATGGCTTCCCCAAATTTCTCGATGGTTTTGGGACCAATGTCAAAACCACCCATATTTGCTGGTATTTGATCCCAAGCAACGATTTGGGTAGGAACGCCCGGTATTCCATCTGATGCAACAACAAAATCCTCAGGTAATATGAAGTCGACATTTTTTTCTTTCGCCATATCCATTATCTTTTTGGCTTCTTCAAGCATGCTTTCTTCAAGGAGTGAGGTACCAACCTCATATCCCAAAGCCTTAATGAAAGTATAAGACATACCACCTCCAATAAGGAGAACATCAACCTTCTCAATTAGTTTTTGAATCACGCCAATTTTGCTTGATACCTTCGCTCCACCTAAAATAGCCAAGAAGGGACGAATCGGATGATTCAGCTTTTCGCCAAGGGATTCTAACTCTTTTTCCATCAGGAATCCTGCATATGCTGGTAAAAAGGCAGCGACACCAGCAGTTGAAGCATGAGCTCGGTGGGCAGTTCCAAAAGCATCATTGACATAAATATCAGCTAAACTTGCTAATGAACGAGCAAATTCAGGGTCGTTTGCTTCTTCTTGAGGATAGAAACGAACATTTTCTAACAAAAGAATTTCTCCATCCTTAAGGCTATTCGCCATTTGAGTAACCGATTCCCCAATACAATCATCAGCTTTTTGAACCTTTTGACCCAGAAGTTGTTCTAATTTGAGAGCAACGGGATTCATTCTGAGTTCATCTTTTGGCCCACCTTTCGGTCTTCCCAAATGAGAAACCAAAATAACTCTCGCCCCTTGTTCCAGCAAAAAACGAATAGTGGGTAAGCTCATAACGATACGAGTATCATCAGTCACTTCCCGCTTTTCATTCAAAGGAACATTAAAATCAACTCGTACCAATACTTTCTTTCCTTTTAATTGATCTTTCGGAATGTCTCGAATGGTTTTTTTGTCCAATTTCTACAACCTCCTCTTATTTATTTTCAAGCATAACTTGGAGCAATTTTGTCTTACTCAGCACTCCAACCACTTTCCCTATCCTCACCACTGGGACTAATTCCAAATCAGATTTGAGGAAAAAATGTAATGCATCTTCTTCAGTCTCGTTCACTTCAAGAAATTCATTTTTCTCCGACAGAAATTCGGATACTTCTTTATCGAAAAGTTCCTTTATTTTTCTTCGGAATTCATAGAAGGATAATGACGTGTTTCCTACTTCTTTTTTTATTTCGTTTTCAAGATAATTAAAAAAATCGCTCCCAGAAAAGTAACCTACTAAGTTTTGTTCCAGGTCGACAACTGAAACCCCAGTAAGTTTTCTTCGATTTAAAAACTGAATGGTATCCCCAACTGTATCAAAGTCATTGACAGTTGGAGCTTCTGGAATCATTATTTCTTCAATAAACAAGTGAGTTCCTCCTCAGGCATTTCTTGGTAAACTTCACCAATAATGGGTTCGATAATATCGGTTTGAAACTATTTTACACCATAATACACCGAACATAAAACCTCCAATGTGAGCAAACCAGGCAACACCTCCCCTTGAGCTCATACCCAGCGAGGTCAGACCTGAAACCACTTGGAGAAAAATCCATATTCCTAAAACGAAAATAGCTTTTACTCTTACAAAAGTTACAAAAAAGCCAAAAATCAACATGACAATAACCCGAGCCCCAGGAAAAAGGATAAAATACCCACCCATCACCCCAGCAATAGCACCACTTGCACCTATGGTTGGTATGGTTGACGAGGGAAATATGAGAGCATGAACCAACCCGGCAAATAGACCGCTAATAAGATAAAATATGAGATACTGAAAATGCCCCAAAAAATCCTCCACATTATTGCCAAATATCCATAAATAGAGCATATTTGAACCAAGGTGGAGAATGTTCCCATGTAAAAAAATGGAGCTGAGTAAGGTAAACCATGGCGAAATGAAAGACGAGCTCGTTTCCCCATTCCCCCAGAGAGAAGCTGGGACCAATCCTCCGCGTTGGAAAAACGGATCTAATCCTTGACCCTGAAAAATCTCAAATAGAAAGATAAAAATATTAAAGACTATTAAAATAACTGTAACAAATGGAAATTTTCGAGTTGGTAATTCATCTCGGATAGGAATCATAATATAAAAATATCACATTCGGAAGGACTTTGCATCGATTTTTTTTAATTTTACCGGTTTTTTTGCGCTTCTTAATCGAAAAGTTCAAGGAACAATTGGTTGGCTATTAAAGTCCCCCTGGAAGTAAGAACCCACCTCCCTGCCCTTTCACGAATAAAATGACTTTGAGCAAAATTTTCTAAAAGTATCAGTTTCTCTTGAACAAAAGGTTCCGGGTAAGTTTTGAAGAGTTTTTCCGTTTCAATGCCTTCACTTGTTCGTAAAGCAAGAATTATTTCTTCCGCTAATTTTTGTTTAAGGGTTAGAATATCTTGCATGACTACTGGAGATCGGTCATTTCTGATTCTTTTTTGATAGTGGCTCAATGAAGTGGTATTTCTCATTCTGATCCCCCTTAAGTAAGAGCATGAAGACACTCCCAACCCTAAATATTCTTGATTTCGCCAATAGGTAAGATTGTGAAGACACTCATACCCAGGCTGAGCAAAATTCGATATTTCATACCTTTTATATCCATATTTTCCTAATACCAACTGTGTCCATCGATAGATTGATGCTTCCCAATCTTGACCAGGAAATAAAGCATTATGACTTTTTGCAAAAGATCCCAGAGGTACCCGTGGGCTTAAGGTGAGATTATAAAGAGAAAAATGAGGGGGCTGATACATTAAAAGGTATTCTATTTCTTTTTTCCAATCAGAAAAAGTTTGGAAAGGAAGTCCGTATATCAGGTCAATACTCCAGTTTAAAAATGAACCAGAATTCATTAAATCTTTTAAAAGGTTGTGAACGTCTTTTTCCTGATAGGTTCGCCCCAAAAAAGACAAAAAACGATTCTGAAAACTTTGAATACCTAAACTGAGACGATTTATACCTAAATTCGCAAATTCTCGAATTTTTTCTGGACTTAATGTTCCAGGATTCGCTTCGATAGTTATTTCAATGAATTCAGAAAACCGAAAGTTTTGACCAAGGTGGAGTAAAAAATCTTTTAAAATTTCCGGTGTAATCAGAGATGGCGTCCCTCCACCAAAATAAATGCTTTTTAAAACAATATCGTGAAGGTTATCATACTTGGAACGTATCTGCAGTTCGTGAGTAAGATTTTGAAAATAGTCAGCCATCAAGTCGAATTGACAATTCGGATACGAAACAAAATCACAATAATGACACTTGTGAATGCAAAAGGGAACATGAACATATAAAGCAATTTCTCTCATGGTTCTTCAGTTTGTAAAACGGCTAAAAATGCTTCCTGAGGAAGACTTATTTTCCCTACCGCCTTCATTCTCTTTTTTCCTTCTTTTTGCTTTTCTAAAAGTTTCCTTTTCCGAGTAATGTCTCCACCATAACACTTTGCCAAAACATCTTTTCGTAAAGCTGCCACATCTTCTCGAGCGATGACCTTTCCCCCAATAGCGGCTTGAACTGAAACGGTAAACATTTGTCGAGGTATGAGTTTCCTCAGACGTGTTACTAATTCTCGTGCCCGGCGAGTCGCATTATCTTGATGACTAATAAAGGATAATCCATCTACCTTTTCTTTGTTCACCAAAATATCCACTTTAACCAGATTAGATGGAGCGTAGCCAAAAAATTCATAGTCCATACTCGCATACCCACGACTCACCGATTTAAGCCGGTTGTAGAAATCAAAAAGAATTTCAGCCATAGGCAGGTGATAACGAATAATCACCGTGTTTGGATCAAGGTAAGTCATATCTTGTAAAGTACCTCTTTTAGATTGGCAGAGATCCATAACACCACCAATGGCAGTCGATGGAGTAATGATTTTCATATCGACAATTGGTTCTTCAGCTTCTTCAATATCTCCAGCTGACGGAAAATCCCGTGGAGATTTGACTTCAATGAAATCCCCATTTTTTGTCAAGATATGATAAACAACGTGAGGAGCGGTCGCTACCACGTCAATACCAAACTCCCGCTCAATGCGTTCTTGAATAATTTCCATATGCAGCAAGCCTAAAAAGCCGCAACGAAAGCCAAACCCTAATGCCTCTGAAACATCCGCTTCATACATCAAAGATGCATCGTTGAGTTGGAGTTTTTCCAAAGCTTCTTTTAAAATTTCATATCCTTCGGCATTTACCGGATAAAAACTACAAAAAACCATCGGCTTTGCTTGTTTGTAGCCAGGCACGGCTTGTGTAGTTGGCTTGATAGCTGAGGTGATTGTATCTCCGACTCGACAATCCTGAATGGCTTTTATGTTACAAGACAAATATCCAACTTCGCCCGGCCCGAGAGAATCAACCTCTTTCATATCGGGGTTAAAAATTCCCACTTCTATGACCTGATATTTCTGTTTATTCGAATACATCATGATTTCAAAACCTTTATGAATAAAGCCTTCAAAGATTCTGATGAAGGGCAAAACTCCTCGATAGGAATCATATACTGAATCAAAGACTAAGGCTTTAAGGGATTTCT
>JAAYUT010000406.1 GCA_012517485.1 Candidatus Atribacter fermentans | reverse complement strand
TGAAATTAGCCAGTGGTTATCGGGGTTCTCGTTCCCGTTCATATCGGCGAGCAAACGAACAAGTTTTAAAATCTCTTTTCTATGCTTACCGAGATCGAAAAAATAAAAAAAGAGATTTCCGGCGATTGTGGATCGTTCGCATTAATGCTGCAGTTCGTGAACATGGTTTGAAATACAACCAGTTCATGTTTGCTCTTAAAAAAGCAGGTATTGAAATTGACAGGAAAAATTTATCTCATTTAGCTATAACGGATCCAGTAGCATTTGCTCACCTCGTTGAGGTTGCCAAAGCGGCGACCTAAATTTTTTCAAGAGTAAAAATTTGAATAAAATGCGATACCACTCTCCATATGGTATCGCATTTTATTTTAACGGTTCTCTGGTTGGGAAATCTTAAATTGATCGTATTGATAGGAGGAAGGGGTATTGATTAATTTAAAAAGCATACTTGAAAATTTTCAGAATGATATCGATCAGGCAAAAACCCTTGATGATTTCAATCGTATAAAAGGAAAATATATAGGTCGAAAGGGAAAACTCAATGAATTATTTAAGGAAATTACCCAGCTTTCTCCCGATGAAAAAAAGGAATGGGGAAAAAAAATCAATCAGTTAAAAGAGTTGATAGAAAGTCAACTTCAGGAGAAACTTAATGAACTAACTCATACATTAAAACCTTCTAAGACCGTTGATATTTCTCTACCAGGAAAAAAACCGTGGGTTGGGTCATTTCATCCCATTCAAATAACACTTCATCAAATCCTATCTATTTTCCAAAGTTTGGGATTCCGAATTGAGTCCGGACCGGAAATTGAAAGTGAATATTATAACTTTGAAGCACTCAATTTTCCACCCGATCATCCAGCTCGAGATGCTCAAGATTCCTTTTTTCTTGATCAAGAATATTTATTACGAACTCATACCTCACCAGCCCAAATTCGAATTATGAAAAAATTGCAAGCTCCTTTTAAAGTGGTTGTCCCTGGGAAATGTTTTCGACGAGATGCCATGGATGCTTCACATAGCCCAATGTTTCATCAAGTAGAGGGATTGGTGGTTGCAGAATCGGTCTCCATGGGTGACTTAAAAGGAACCATCGAAGTGTTTGCCCGGCGCTTTTTCGGAAATGACCGGCAACTTCGTTTTCGTCCCAGTTTTTTTCCATTTACTGAACCAAGCGCTGAAGTAGATATTTCTTGTGGTTTGTGCCAAGGAAAGGGATGTCGTTCTTGTGGTCAAACAGGATGGTTAGAAATTATGGGAGCCGGAATGGTACATCCTAAAGTATTTGAAGCTGCTGGATACAATCCCAATCAAGTCCGAGGTTTCGCATTTGGAATGGGAATCGATCGAGCGGCTTTACTGAAATTCGGCATACCCGATATGCGCTGGCTTTTTGAAAATGATATGACATTCATTGAACAATTCCATGCTATTCAATAGGAGTATTCAAATACCATGAAAATTGCCTATTCTATACTCAAACGTTTCCTACCAGACCTTTGTTGTTCAGTTGAAAAAATTGCTGAGACTCTCACTTCTCAGGGTTTTGTGATTGAAAGCATCATACACGCTTCTGAGATTTTTTCCCCAAATCTAATTGTAGCCACTATGGTCAAGCGTAAAACTGGAATCCTTCATGATGTGTGTACAGTCCAAATCAAAGAACGGCAGTACGACGTGAAATGCGAAAAATGGGGGATACCCGAAATCGGAAAAAAGGTAATAGTGAATTTGATCGGCGATTCGATAAGTACTCAACCCATTTGTAACCAACGAATACCAGAAAAAGAAGAATTTTTTATTGAACTTCCTCCTCATCTTCCAGCTGAAGAGGGAGAACTCATTTCCCCTTGTATTATAGGAGATGATTGGGTTTTCGACGTTGAAATTACCGCCAACCGTGGAGATTGTATGTCAATTATCGGCTTGGTTCGGGAAATAGCAGCTGGTCTTGATTTAGAGTACCAAATACCTCCTCATCATTTAGATGTTGATGATACGAGGAGTACCTTTCAAGTTAGGATTGACGATTCCGATCTCTGTTCTTTTTACAGTGGTCGATTAGCTAAAAATTTTAAAATTCAACCTTCCCCTTGGTGGATCGTTCATGAACTCTATCTCTTAGGGCAACGGCCTATCAATCAGGTTGTTGATGTCACAAATTTGGTGATGATGGAAACCGGACAACCACTTCATGCATTTAATGCTTCTGCCATATCCGATCAAAAAATTGTCGTGAGGCGAGCTATAAATAATGAAACGTTAATAACTCTCGATGGCATAGAAAGAAAACTCACCAATAATATGTTAGTGATTGCTGATGCCAAACGTCCAGTTGCTATCGCTGGAATTATGGGAGGATATGAGTCAGAAGTTTCTGCAGATACCCATGAGATTTTTTTAGAAGCAGCGATATTTTCCGGAAGCCAAATTCGCAAAACATCCCGAGAATTGGGATTACGAACTGAAGCCTCAGCTCGTTTTGAAAGAGGAGTAGATCCTGGATCGGTTTTTTATGCCAGCCAACGTGCCCTCTATCTTCTTAAAGAAATTGATCCTTCGATAAAAGTTTTAAAAGATTGGGTGGTGAGTGGAAAAGCAGTTGGATCAGAGCCAGAAATTGAATTTGCATCGTTCTGGGTTGAAGAAGTCATGAATTGTCATATTCCCTTGGAAAAAATGCAAGCAGTATTAACCAAATTAGGTTTTGTCCTTCTATCTCAACCCAATAACCCGATGGTCAAAGTGAAAGTTCCTTCATGGCGACCTGATGTTCAACAACCGATTGACTGTGCTGAGGAAGTTGGCCGTATCTTCGGATACCATCATATCAGATCTCAAATCCCAAGCTTTCCCTATGATCCAGATAATCCTCGAAAGGAACTTTTATGGGAAAATATTCTTCGTCATTATTTACGATCACGCGGTTTAAAAGAATGTGTATCTCTCTCTTTGACAAGTCAAACCAATTGTGATCTTTTGGGAATTCCCGAAACTGATTTGATACGAGTTCTGAATCCACTTTCTCAGGATCATGTCGTTCTACGTCCCAATTTAATTATAAGTGCTCTCGACATTTTAAAAACCAACATTTCTCGGGGTCGGGAAAATTTTGGTTTTTTTGAATACGGTGAAGTCTTTTCTCGAACGAGTGACCCAGCAGAAAATCCGTATCGCGAAGAATGGCAATTGGTTATCGTCTTAAGTGGCTATTCCTATCCTGCTTATTGGCAACAGCTTTCCCAAGTAGATATTTTTTCCTTGAAAGGTTTATCCGAAAGTCTTATTGAGTTAACCGGTTACCCAATTCAAAAGGTTCGGTGGCAATCTATAGGCGAAAACCCTTATTTTGATCCAAATCTTTGTTTTTGTGGTATCCTTGAAAATGGTGTTCCAATTCTCCGAGGAGGATTGATTCAGAAAGCAGTCTGTGACGCTTTTGGTTTCTGGGGAGAGCATTATTGTGTAGAAATAGCTTGGCAAAAACTTCTTGAGCAAGTAAAAATGAATGATTTTCAAATCCAAGAAGCGAAACGATTCCCTTCAATTCGTCGAGATATTTCCATTGTTGTCAACCACGATCAAACTTGGAAAAACATTGAAGCTTTAGTCCAAAGAGTTGCTTCTGCACACCAAATACCTATCGAGAGAGTCGAATTATTTGACTCCTACCAGGGAAAACATCTGCCTCCTGGAAAGAAAACCTTTTCTTATTCTATTGTTTTCCGTTCCCTGTTAAAAACTCTCACCGATAACGAAGCTGATGAGTGGGTCAATATCATTAAAGCAGCCATAAAAAAAGAACCTGAAATATTGCTCCGGGAGGAACTTACAGGAGGATTCTAATTGACTGGTATAGCTTAACCTGCATTTTCATTCTTATTCTCAATGTTATTCGAAGCTCAATCCGGGGTTTCAGTAAAGAGATTCTGGCTTTGGCAGGAGTAGTAGTTGGGCTCCTTAGTGCCTTACGATTTCACCAGAACCTCGGTCAATTTTTAACTGATCTCTTTCACTGGAATTCAGTCTGGATGAATTTGATTAGTTTCTTTGTCATTTTCATTCCAGTCGTTCTTTTATTTTCCTGGGTTGGTCTATTTTTCCGAAAAGTTTTCGAAGGTTTGGATATAGTATGGTTTGATGCCATTTTGGGTTTTATAGTTGGTATCTTAAAAGGTTTACTCTGGGTCTCCATCATCACTCTTTTTGTACTCAATGTTTCTTTTCTTGAATTTCTCAATCAAGGTATTTACCAATCCCGTTTTTATCAAAGTTTTACTCAACCAATTATTGTTTTTATTGATTTAATGGTTCAAAAAATTCCCGAGTTTTCCTTTCTTGATACATATTTAGAAAAGGGTTTAAACAAAAGTGACGATGAACTTATCCAAAGATATACTGAAGAATTTTGATTTTGATAAAATACTTTTCCAGCTCAGTACTGCCTGTGTTTGTGATGTCTCTCGTGAAAAAATGAATGAAATACAGCCCTATTCGAATCCAGAGGAAATCAACCAAAGACTGCAAACCGTCCAACAACTTCTTGATTTTATCACGTTCGACGGCAGCTTAGACTTCTCTGGCTTAACCGACCTTCGCGAAATTTTTCAAAAAATTGCCATTCCAGGATCATTTCTTCATTTCAATCAAGTCATTCAAATTTTTCATTTTTTACTCCTCTGTGAAAAAATCAAACGTCTACAACATGAAACCAGAATGAAAGAGAAGTATCCACTTCTCAAAGTTTATTTTGATGCCATTGAAAGTTATATTCCTCTCATTAAAGAAATAAAATCGATCTGTTCACCCGATGGCTTTATTCTCGACACGGCTAGTCCTCGACTTCATGAAATTCGAAAACGATTAAAACGTCTTCAAGAAGAAGTTCGAATGACCATTGAAAGTTGCCTCCGTAATCGGGATATAGCTCCATACCTTCAGGATATAACCTATACTATTCGACGGGGGAGATATGTCATTCCCATCAAATCAGAATTTCGTGGACGTATCGATGGGATTGTTGCTGATTACTCATCATCCGGTTCAACAGTTTTCATCGAACCAAAACCTATTCTCTATCTGAATAATGAAGTAGAAGTTTTAACTATTCAAGAAAAAGATGAAATTGAATCAATCCTCCTAAAACTAACTAACGATTTACGACCTTATCTTACCCAATTGAATGCATCATTTCAGGCCTTGGTCGAGTTAGATATTCTTCATGCTCAGTCACAACTGGCTCGAAGATGGCAGGCGAGTATTCCCCTCGTCGGCAAAAAAGACCTTCTCATCAAAGAAGGTCGACATCCTCTTTTAGGAGAAAAGGCAGTTCCTTTTTCGCTTCATTTGAGTTCAGAAAAAAAAATCATGGTTATTAGCGGACCGAATGCTGGTGGAAAAACCGTTTTGTTAAAAAGCGTGGCTTTAATCGTTTATCTTGCTCACTGTGGAATTCCTGTTCCAGTAAATCCTGGATCTTCCTTACCTTTTTATCAACATCTTTTTGTCGATATTGGAGATCATCAAGATATTGAGCAAAACCTCAGCACCTTTACCTATCGACTTTCAGCTTTTCAAAAATCGCTTTCTCAGTTATCGTCCTCGAGCCTATTTTTAATTGACGAAATTGGAGCTGGAACCGATCCCAACGAAGGGTCGGCCTTGGCTATTGGAATGATCGATTATCTTCATCAACATGGAGCAACCTGCATTGCAACCACTCACTATCCCTTGATCAAAAGTTACGTCTCTCAGCAGTCCGACATGGTTTCGGCATCGATGGAATTTAATCCGATTCTTTTCCAACCAACCTATCATCTCTTAATGAATGAAATTGGCGAGAGTTATGGTATTAAAATTGCAGAAAAAATTGGTCTTCCCCAAATGATTATAAAAACCGCTCTTCAATACCTTCAAAAAGAGTGGATTGATCTCAATGAATTAATCATCGCCAATCGGAAAAAGAATTTAGAATTAAATCATCAATTTAATAATTTACAGGAAAAAGTAGAAGATGTGGCCAATCGACAGAAGGAAATTATTCGGCTTCAGGAAGAACTGGAATCACAAAAAAAATTCATTATTAAAGATTTCCAGGAAAAATTAACTCAATACCTTAAAAAAATCCGAGATGATATATCACAACTCATTGGTCAATTGAGAAAAGAAAAAACTCTTGATGAGAGTATTTACCAAGAACTCAAAGAACGAATCAACCCCAACCTCTATTTAAAACAAGACTTGTCTTCATCGGTTTCCGAAGAAATCAGGAAGGATTCTCCTCAATTAGTCTTTCAGGCTGGTGAAAAAGTCATAGTCGATATACTTCAACACGAAGCAGAAATCGTAGCTATTGATGAACTAAAAAATGAAGCTATGGTTGTGGTCAATGGCCGTAAATGTGTCCTTTCCCTTCGTCATCTTCGAAAAAAGTCTGAAGTGGAAGAATATTCGTCCTCTCTCCAGAGGAGCTATTCTTTCCAACCCTCTTTCCAGCAGGTGAGAAATCAAATTGAAATTCGAATGATGAAGGCTGAAGACGCCCGAGAAAAACTGGAAAAATATTTTGATCAAGTCCTTTTAGCTGGATTTAAAACTATTTACATTATTCATGGAAAAGGAGAGGGAATTTTAAGAAAAATAACTCATGAATTTCTTCAGAATAACCCAGCAGTAGAAAGTTTTCGCAATGGCTTACCCGAAGAAGGGGGTTTAGGGGTAACGGTTGTAACTTTGAAGGATTAAATAAAAATCCCTCATTCAGTACATTGATCACAGACTTTAGTCGGTGCAGTTCCAGCTTTAAAAGGCAAAACAATAGTTTTTTTACAAGACGAGGATGGAAGAAGGCCTGACTTTAAACAAACTGTCTTTTCAACCACTGATTCCGGTCGGATAAAATCATGAACAGGGATATTTTCATGAGCAGCTTTCATAACTTTTGCAAAAATTGGAGCTGCAATAATGCCACCTGTTTTTGCTTCTCCCAATGGTTTGCGGTCGTCATTCCCTAAAAAAACCCCACAAACCATATCCGGAGTAAATCCAATAAATAAGGCATCAATAAAGTCTTCAGTTGAACCAGTTTTGCCACCTGCCGGACGACCAATATTTGCCCGTTTGGCTGTTCCCCGTTCAATAACTCCCTGAAGTAAGCGAGCCATGATATAGGCGGTATCAGCTGGTACAGCTTGACGTACAGTTTTCGTGTTAGAATAAACTGTGTTTCCCTCCCAATCAACAATTTGAGTTATGGCGTATGGTTCAGGAACACGCCCTTCATTAGCAAAAGCGCAATACGCATTGACCAATTCCATTAAAGTAACCTCTGAGGTGCCTAAAGCAAGAGAGAGGTTTTTTTGGAGTTGAGATTTTACTTGCATTTTTCTAGCATAATTGATAACTTGGTCGGTTCCTAATTGTTGCAGGAGTTTGATAGCAATAATATTGATTGATTGTTCTAAGGCTTCATGAATTTGAATTCGTCCACGAAAAGTTTTGTCATAATTTTTTGGTTTCCAACCATCGGGGAACTGGAGTGGTTCATCAACATACCAATCGACTGCAGTGATTCCATTTTCAATAGCAGTCGTATATATAAAAGGCTTAAACGTCGAGCCTGGTTGTCGATAAGCTTGAGTCGCACGGTTAAATTTACTTTCTTGATAATCTTTTCCTCCAACCATCGCTAAGATTGCTCCACTTTTGGGGTCCATACAGAGGATTGCACCTTGATAACCACTTTCCTGCAATGCTTTAGTTGCAACTTTTTGAATATCCAAATTAAGAGTAGTGTACACTTTTAAGCCGCCGTTAAAAACTGTTTCTCCGTCATATTTGGCTAATAACTCCTTTAAAATGTGATCAATGAAATAGGGAGCACCAGAAGGAATATTTTTAAGCCCAGAAAGAACAATAGGCGTCTCCATTGCTCTTTCCATTTCGGATTGGTCAATATATCCTCTTTCCTTCATGAGACGTAAAACCCGCCTTTGTTGGACCTGTGCAGCCCGAAGATTGATATAAGGGGAAAAATTACCTGGTGAACGCTGTATCCCAGTTAACATGGCGATTTCTGCTAAATTTAATTGAGAAAGGTCTTTCCCAAAGTAAACTAAAGCAGCCGTTTTTACTCCATAGACTCCATGCCAAAAATAAATCTGGTTTAGATGTGCTTCTAAAATTTGGTCTTTGGTATATTTTCTTTCGATAAATAAAGCAAGAACAGCTTCCTTAATTTTTCGATTAAAAATTCTTTCATGGGAAAGAAAGCGATTCCTGGCTAACTGCTGAGTAATGGTACTGGCTCCTTCAACAATTCTTCGGTTCAAAATATTTTGAAGAGTTGCTCTCAAAATGCCATTGATATCAATTCCTGGATGTTGGTAAAAGTTTTGGTCTTCACTGGCTATAAAAGCTTTTTGGAGCAGTTCAGGAATATCAGCAAGATTAACATATTCACGGTTTTCGGTATAGAGTTCGTGGATCAGCCGTCCCTGATTATCATAAACTCGGGTAGTGAAGGAAGGTCGAAAATTATCAATCTGGCTGGAAATAACTCGAATATCTTCTAAATAAAAAAATTGGACGAAAATAAAGAAAATAATACCAGCTAAAATTCCAAAAAGAAATGCTGAAAAAATTGGAAAACGGAAAAACTTCAATCGAGAATGTCGCCGTTTTTTCATTTTAAAAGGGGTATCTTGTGATTTTCCCATATTTTATGATCAACAGTTTTCATTTTGTTTTGTTCTGATATAATTTCCCTGAACATTCATTATATCATTCAATTCCCTTTTTTTGCATTATATCTAAAAAAGTTAACGAATTGGATAGGTGAATTCAATGGAGAAGCTTTCTCGAATGGCATTAATTGCTGCACTTTACGTTGTTTTTACTATTCTTCCGCCCTTTTATTCTTTTGCATATGGACCAATACAAGTCAGAATTTCTGAGGCTTTTACCGTCCTACCCTTTCTTTTCCCTGAAGCAATTTTTGGGTTAACGATTGGGTGCTTTTTAGCAAATCTCTTGGGACAAGTTGGCCTCTGGGATATTATCTTTGGTTCTCTCATCACTTTTTTGGCGGCCTTGGTCACTGCAAAAATGAAAAAAGATTACTTAGCACCTCTCCCTCCGGTCCTATTCAACTCCTTTGGTGTTTCATTGTATCTCAGTAAACTTTTTCATGTTCCCTATTTTTATTCAGTTTTTTATATTATGATAGGAGAATGTATTGCTTGTTATGGCATCGGATACCCGATCTTAAAAATCTTGCTGAAACGTAGAATAGTAAGGAGATGATCAGATTGAGTTTTGAACAAAGAGCAATTGAAGACCTCGAAATTCTCTGCCGAGGGGTTGAAGATATAATTAGTCGAGAAGACCTCCAAAAAAAATTATATCGCTCCTATCAAACTGGACAGCCATTGATAGTAAAAGAAGGGTTTGACCCCAGTGCTCCCGATATGCATCTTGGCCATACCGTTACCCTCAGAAAGCTGAGACAGTTTCAGGACCTTGGTCACCAAGTGGTTTTTTTGGTTGGAGATTTTACAGGGCGCATCGGTGATCCAACCGGTAAAAAAGAAACCCGCAAGCAACTAACTGAAGAAGAGGTATTAGCTAATGCAAAAACATATTCTGAGCAAGCCTTTAAAATCCTTGATCGAGAGAAAACCATAATTAAATTCAATAGTAAATGGCTTAAAAATCTTTCTTTTGGAGACATCATTGAAATTACTGCTCACTTCACAGTGGCTCGAATTTTGGAAAGAGAAGACTTTCATCAACGCTTATCTAGTGGAAAGCCGGTCGGTTTGCACGAATTTCTCTATCCTATCATGCAAGCTTACGATTCAGTTGCTTTGCGTGCCGATGTTGAACTCGGAGGGGCTGACCAACGTTTTAATCTGCTCATGGGTCGGGATTTACAACGGGAGTTTGATCAAGAACCTCAAGTCGTCATGATGATGCCTTTATTAGAGGGAACTGATGGAATTGAAAAAATGAGTAAAAGCCTTGGTAACTATATCGCAGTCAATGATTCGCCTTTTGATATGTTTGGAAAAATTATGTCAATTCCTGATTCTCTGATAAAAAAGTATTTCATACTTCTCACCAATATCCCTATGAATACTATTTTAAAATGGGAAAAAGATGTCCAAAGTAATCACCTCCATCCTCGAGACTGGAAAATAATTTTAGCCAAAGAAATTGTCTCAATTTATCATGGAACAGCCTATGCCAACCAAGCTTTAGAAGACTTTGAACGAGCTTTTACCAAAAGAGAGAGTCCCGAAGACGCCCAAATACTGACTCTTACAGATGCTGATCTTAAAGAAGATAAAATTTGGATTATTTCCTTGCTCCTGAAAACCGGAGTATCACAATCAAAAAGTGAACTTCGCAGATTAGTTGAGCAAGGAGGAGTTTACCTTGATAATGTCAGAATATCAGATCCGAATTCTGATATAAAAATAAAAAATGACCAATTTCTCCGTGTAGGGAAAAAACTCTTTTTTAAAATCATCAAAAAATCTGTTTGAATTTCGGCAAGTCGTGAATAGTTGTCCAGAGCGCTTCATAGGAAGCCTTTTACCACTTTCATAGCACCAGTTGATAATGAAAATCCAAACTCGATATGCTCGTGATTGTCGCTATATTAAGTGAGTGCAATACATTGTCACCCCCTACATTTTTTATTCTTTTGTAGGGGCTTGATTTATTAAGCCCATGAATTTTTAAAATAGAAACAAAAGGCACCCCCCGCT
>JAAYUT010000405.1 GCA_012517485.1 Candidatus Atribacter fermentans | reverse complement strand
GGATAGACTGGATATAATGTAAACCGCAAACTTGATATTTAAATTTTTAAATCGAAGCAAAGAAAGGAGAAAACCCAAGCATGAAAAGGACTTACCAGCCTCATAATTTAAGAAAAAAACGTACTCATGGTTTCTTAAAAAGAATGAGTACACAAGGGGGAAGAGACGTTATAAAAAGAAGGAGAGCAAAAGGAAGAAAGCGTTTATGTGTTTAAAAAACTATTAATGGAAACTATATCGACTTCAAAAGACTTCAAACAAATATTTAAGAATGGAAAAAAAATTGACTGTGGTCCGATTCGTTTATGGTATCTCAAAAAAAAAGTTGCAAATATGAGGGTATGTTTTGTTGGAAGAAGTAAGAAAGCAATATTCAGGAATCGAATTCGGAGAAGACTCAAAGAGGGTTTTAGGATATATTTTTACCCTTTTCTTTGTGATTCAACTTATGATTTAGTTTTTATGAGTGATGAAAGACTCATAAGTGCTGATTTCCGTGAAATTATTCGATGGATGAGCGAATTGCTCGTGAAGTCAGGCGTAGCGAATGGAGCTGTTTTTGGTAGTGAAAATCAATGATTTTATATTAAATGCTATTGATCGGGTTCTCAAATTTTACCAAATTTATATATCTCCATCATTACCTTCAAGTTGCCGCTTTGAGCCAACCTGTTCTCAGTATGCCCGTGACGCTATTCGGAAATATGGACTTTTAAAAGGCGGGATAATGGCACTATGGAGATTATTGCGGTGTCATCCTTATTCCCGCGGTGGTTATGACCCAGTTCGATAAAAATAGGTGATAAAAAAATGTGGACTCAGATTTGGAATGGATTAGCAGCTGCGATGGAATGGATCCTCCGATTATTTTATGGATGGACCCATAATTATGGAATTTCAATAATTCTTTTAACTGCTGTTATTCGTATTGCTCTTTATCCAGTTATTCATAAACAGAATTTGTCAACTCGAGCTATGCAAGAATTGCAACCAGAAATTAAGAAACTGCAGGAGAAATACAAAAGTGAACCCCAAAAACTCAATCAAGAAATGATGAGCCTTTATAAAGAAAAAGGAGTCAGTCCGTTAGGAGGATGTCTTCCTCTATTGATTCAGCTCCCGTTTCTATTTGTTCTTTATAGGGTCTTGGTAAATTATGATTATGGCCAAGCAGGATTTCTCTGGTTACCTAGCCTTTCTGCCGCTGATCCCTATTATATTTTGCCATTATTAATGGGATTTACGACCTATTTGCAACAGAGAATGACTGTGCCAGCTGCCGGAGCAGAAGGTTCTCAGCAAAATATGATTATGATGATCGTTATGCCAATTTTTTTGGTATTCATTAGCTGGGGTCTCCCCTCCGGAGTGCTTCTTTATTGGTTTGTTTCAAATCTATTCTATATATTTCAACAATTTATGGTTAATATTAAAAACCCAAAACCAAATGTTTCAACAATTTCAAATCCGACAATTGAAGCGAACCCAAAAAATGCTTCCTCTGTTTTAGAGGAAAAGAAAGTTTCTTCTCTCGTTTCTTCTCCAGAGAAAAGGAAAAAAGGGGGCAAGAAGCATGCGAAGAAGCGTTGAAGTATCTGGGAAGACTGTTGAGGAAGTGCTTGAACGAGCATCGAGGTATTTTGATGTACCAAAAGAAAACTTATCTTATGAAGTACTTTCAGAAAACCGGGGGTTTCTTGGAATATTAGTGCCTCGAACAGTAAGAGTTCGTGTTTGGGTTGAGAGCAACGATAATCAGATAAAAGAAACAGAGCCGATTTCAGTAAACAGAAACAAACAAATAAAAGAAACCGATAATGAAAATTCAATGGTAAGCTCAGAAAATTTGGATGGAGAGTATTATCAGGATTTGGAAAAAGCCCGGGAAGAAATCCGAGATTTTTTTGAAAATCTCATCAAAAAAATGAATATTAATATTGAGTACCATGTTCGGGAAAATGGAAAAAAGGTATTTCTTGAAATTGATGGGGTAGATGCTGGATTGCTTATTGGAAAACATGGTGAAACCTTAGAAGCTTTAGAATCATTCTTAAAAATATTTCTGGTAAAAAATGGATTTCCACATATTGGTTTAGATGTAGATGTATCAGGTTATAAAAAGCGTCGGGAAGAAACCCTGACAAAATTAGCTTGCAAAATGGCTACGAAAGTAATACAGGGTCGACGTCGATTCAAGTTTGAACCAATGAATGCACGTGAAAGAAGAATTATTCACACCACACTTAAAGATCATCCAAAAATTATTACCTATAGCATAGGTGAAGAACCAGAAAGAAGAGTCGTTGTTGATTTAAAAAATGAAAAAAGAAGAAATTCAATTCAGCGAAAACGTCCAACAACTAAAAATAAACAAAAAAATGAGTGAAACAATTGTTGCAGCTTCTACCCCACTGGGAGTAGGTGCAATTGGGATCGTAAAACTCAGCGGAAAAGATTCTATTGATGTAGCCTCAAAGGTATGTAGATTAAGATCAGGAAGAGAAATAAAGAAACAACCTAACTTTAAATTAGCACTCTGTGATATTATTGATGCCAACGGTAAGGCTCTTGATGAGGGTTTAGTCGTCCTCATGCGAGGGCCTTTCTCTTATACTAGAGAAGATGTTGTGGAAATTCAAGTACACAGTAGTCCCTTAATCATACAAAAGATAATTCAACTCTGTATTATAAAAGGGGCTCGGTTAGCAGAACCAGGAGAATTCACCAAAAGGGCTTTTTTAAATGGAAGACTATCCCTTAATCAGGCAGAATCAATAGCTGAAATTGTAAAGGCTCAATCAGAAAAAGCGCTTTATAGTTTATATCAAAATCTACGTGGGATTTTTGGAGAAAAAATAAACGAATGGCAGAAAAGTTTAGTATTCATTCAGGCAAGCATTCAGGTAGAATGTGATTTTTCTGATAGAATAGGCGCTTCCGATATACAAAACACAATTGTTAATGAGATAAATGCTGTATGTCAAAATATAAAAAAACAATATGACAGAAGTAAGAAATTCCAAAATATAAAAAACGGTCTTTTAATTGTTATATGTGGGAAACCAAATGTTGGAAAGTCGAGCTTATTAAATGCAATTATTGGAAAGGATAGAGCAATTGTCACTCCGATTCCAGGGACTACTCGTGATGCTATAGAAGAATTATATCTCATTGAAGGTTTACCTTTTCGTTTTGTTGATACGGCTGGTATACATGAAAGTCAGAATGATATTGAAAAAATTGGAATAGAGAAGACCAAAAAATACTTAGAAGAAGCTCATTTGGTTATTGTAACATTTGATCGAAGTCAAGAATTAGAAAGCGAAGATTACAAAATAGTTGATTTAGTTAGAAAAAAACCTCATATATTAGTATTAAATAAAAGTGATTTAACTTCAAAAATTGAAAAAAAAGAGATAAATCAGCTTTATCCTGGAGAAAAAATAATAGAAATATCAGCTTTATCTGGGAAAGGCATTGATCGATTAATGGATATCGTCATTGAAGAAGTAAAAAAAATTAAAGATAATTATGATGAGGATTATCTTGCAATTAATCTTAGACAGCAAAACGAACTATTAAAGGCATCTTTATATTTAGAACAAGCAAGAAAATCATTGGAAGAAGGAGTACCGATTGATGTTGTAAGTATTGATATTGATGCAGCCCTTCGATGTTTGAAAAGAATTAATGGTGAAGACATTGATGAGAAAATTCTTGATACGATATTCAAGAATTTTTGTATTGGTAAATAAAAAAAATAGATAAATAATTCAGGTCACCTCTATCGCCTTCAAAAACAGCCAAGAAAAAATAAACTTCCTTATGATTGATATTATTAAAAGCAAAAAATCAAAACAAAATAGATTTTATTCAAAAGAAAAGAAGGAGTTGAAATATCACTAATTTTATAAAGGTTTTTTTTGAGGAATGCCAATCCGCCTTGGATAAATCGCTGGTGTTGAAGCGGATTTCGAAATGATTAAAAAATAATTAGTCCGGTTGGAAAAAGGAATGGGAATGGCTGAAATTGAATCTAAATGACAATTTAATAAAGAAAAGGAATGAGATGAAAGAGATAATTCTTCTTGATAAGAACTCCCTTTAAAAAAGATAGCCTTTCCCATTACTTTAATAAAAGGGGTAACTAATTCTAAATTTGTTGATAAATTACTTAAAGCTCGAGTAAACGCTAAATCAAATTTTTCTCGATACATAGGATTTTGACCTAAAGACTCAGCCCGATCGCATAAAAAAAAGGAAAAATTAAGTTTGAGTTGATATGAAACCATTTTCAAAAAATCAATTTTTTTATGATTTGAATCAAGATAATAAAAGTGGATATGAGGAAATAGAATATGGAATGGTATACCAGGAATTCCAGCTCCAGTTCCCACATCAATAGCAGTACTAATCTCTTTAAAAGAAAAATTAGTTTTTAAAAAAGAAAGACTATCAAGAATAAGATCAATTAAAATAGCTTCATGTGATTTAAAACCAGTTAAATTGAATAGACGATTATTCTTTTCAATCATATCAGTATAAATAATGAGTTGATTTTTTTGAGTAGGATGGAGAGAAATATTTAGTTCTTCAAGACCCTTTTCAAAGAGAAAAAGTATTTGTTTATCCACAAGTTATCAACAGCCCTCTTTTTAAGAAAAAATATCCAATTCAAAAAGTTTTGAAAATGAATTGAAAGGAAACTCAAAAAAAACCTTATATATCAACAAAAAATTGATCAATTTTAAAATATTATATATTTACAAGGAAAAAGAGATTACATTAAAAAAGATATTAAATAGTTATCCACAACTAAAAGCGTTCAAATTCAAAAATGTTCCACGTGGAACATTTTTGAATAAAACATAAAAATATATTATCCCGTCAATAGAACCCATAGTAAGAGATAAAATAAAAATGGTAAAGAGCTTATTGGAATGAAGAAGATTTTGTTCTTCTTTATGAAAAGTTGTATATTCTTAAGAATTAAATTTCACCAGAAATAAACTAAATATAGCAATAAACATTTCATAATCGCATTGAAAGTCTTGAAAACCTAACCAGAGCCACCTTTTATTAATTCTAAAAAGAATAAAAGATGAGGATTTTG
>JAAYUT010000404.1 GCA_012517485.1 Candidatus Atribacter fermentans | reverse complement strand
TCTTCAGCCAATTCAATGATTTCCATAATGCGTTCATCCTTGATATGGAGAATTTTCATGACTCCCTTCTGCTCAATCTCAACCAGATTAGCTAAAACCAGCTCCCGAACATGGCGGGAAATCGTGGTTTTGTCGATAGGCATGCTCTTTTCAAATTCACATTGGCAAAGTGGTTCCTTAGCAATTTTCTTTAAAATCTCAATTCGCCAGGGAGAAGAAAGAGCTTTAAATATCTGATCAATCATACCAATCACCTGCTTATTTCATAATTGCATAATAATACAATAATACAATATTTTTGTCTATAGATGAATTGGAATTTATAAAAAATGAGGGAAGAAGGTCATAAAGAGGTGAAAAAAATTAAAAATATTATTTTGTTAGCTATCGAGCCAATTATTTGAAAATCAGTTGTCGTTGTTAAAGATAGTGATAAAACCGGCTGATCAAGTAATCTATCAGTATTTCTCAATCAGCCGGTAAAGACTCTTATTTAATTCTGATGAAACCTTCTTCTTCAACTATCGCTTGACCTTCTTCGCTAAAGAAGAAGTCAATAAAATCCTTTGTGATTCCCTTCGGAACATCTGGAGTATACAGATAAAGCCCGCGGCTAATAGGGTAGGTCCCGTTGAGTGCGTTTTCTTTAGTTGGTTCAACTCCGTCTAAAAAAAGCCCCTTGACCTGATCCGTTACATATCCAAGACCAACATATCCAATAGCATCAGGATTTTTTCCAACTTCATCCAGAATTGCCCGATTTGAAGCAAGCATTAAAACTGCTGGTGCTAAATGATCTTTTTTCAAGATATGTTCGTTGAAAACTTCAAAGGTTCCGGAATTGGTATCACGAGAAATGACCACGATTGGCTTATCTTCTCCATTCAGGTCTTTCCAACTCGTTATCGCTCCGGTATAAATCTGCTTCAAGGTTTGACTATCAATTTGGTTCATCTTGGTATTAGCAGGACTCACGATAATGGTGATGGCATCTTTGGCAATTTCAAATTCCTGAATATTAAGACCTTTTGCAACAGCTTTATCCAATTCTTCTGCTTTAATCTGTCGTGACGACATGGCAATATCAGCAATTTTATCAATAAGAGCGGCAATACCCACCCCAGATCCACCACCACTTACTGTAATATCGACTTCGGGGTTTTGATCCATGAATTCTTCTGCAACAATTTGCATAATGGGAAGGACAGTAGTCGAACCAGAAACATTAATCTTTTCTGCTGAAAAGGTAGGAAAAGCAAAAGAAATTACGGCAAGGCTTATTATTATAAACCCAACGATTTTTTTCATTTTTAGAACCTCCTGTTCAAAATGGTATTGAAGAAATTATAGTTTTGAATTGTTAAAGAATTATTGAAGTAATATTAAAGTTTCTTAATATTTTGTAGGGAAGCTTCATTTTTAAAATGGCTTTCTTTGATACTTAACCAAAAAATGAAGGGAGCATAGAAAATAACTCGATTCAATCAACTTAATTATGAAAATTGTAATGGTAATTTAAGATGGAAATATCTTATTTAATTTTTGAAAAAGAGCATGAACTTTTTGGATGTCTTTTTTCCCCGGAGACGATTCCACACCACTATTTATATCAATTCCAAAAGGAATGATGGTTTTGAGACATTTTTGAATATTATTCGGTGAAAGCCCTCCTGAGATAAGAAAGGGTTTTTTGAATCGTTCAATTCCCTTCAGTAACTTCCAATCGAAAGGTTGTCCGGTCCCACCATTTTTCCCGTGAATAAAAGTATCAAAAAGAAAATAATCAGTAACCGATTGATAATATCCCACTTGAATGAAATCTAATTTATTATCAATTCGAAAAGCCCGCATAACTCCCCTCCCCAATCGATCACAAAAAGAGGGCTCTTCACTCCCATGAAGTTGGACTATTGAAAATCCACAATAATCCCTTATTTGCTTTACTGTCTGAATACTATGATTTTGAAAAACTCCAACCGAACGGATTCGGTTTGGAAGGCAGGAAATCAATTTTTTTGCAAAATCAGGTTTTA
>JAAYUT010000403.1 GCA_012517485.1 Candidatus Atribacter fermentans | reverse complement strand
CATGACTGATGCCATAATTTTAGCAGGTGGAGATAGTAATCAAGAATTTTTAAAAAAATTTGGTGTAAATAACCGATCACTACTTGTCATTCATAATAAATTTATGATAGAGTATGTTATAGAAGCCCTCAAAGAGGTTTCCTCAATTAAGCGAATCGTTGTTGTCGGACCCGTCAAAGAGCTGAAATCCCGGATTGGTAAGTTGGTTGAAGAAGTCGTTCCTTCTGGAAATGATCCCTTTGAAAGCACGTTAAGTGGTCTTGAATACCTTAAACCCGAAAAAAAGGTGCTGGTCATATCAAGCGATCTCCCTCTCATCAAAGGAGAAATGATAGAGGATTTCTTTCTCAGATGTAGCAAGCAACCTGCTGATTTTTACTACCCGATTGTTCGAAAGGAAGTATATCAAAAAAAATTTGGCCAATCAAAAAGAACGTTTGCACGGTTGATAGAAGGTTCTTTTGGTGGCGGGAATTTGCTACTTATTGATCCCACTCTGGTTCAAAAAAAGAGAGAATTTATTTCTCAGGTTATCAGAAATCGCAAAAGTCCTTTTATGATTGCCAAGCTATTAGGTGTGAATGTGATTTTTAAATACCTATTTAAAAATCTATCAATTAAAGATATTGAAGACCGAGTTACCAAGATTTTAGGGATGAGAGGTTTAGCTATCATTACACCGTATCCAGAAATTAAGTTTGATGTCGATTCACCCGAACATGTTGAAATCGCAAAGAAATTTTTAAAAAAATAGAGGTTCTAAATATTAGTATTTATCTGGTAAACTTACCATCTCATAATAAAGACTGCTTCTTAGATTTACACATCGATAAGCCAAGCATAGTTATGAACCAAAGATGTCTTTGAAAAAATTAAGGAGGTACAATTGCATTGAGTACAGAGAGCAATCAAGTTGATTTAGAATTAGAGGAAAAAGAGTTAGAAAAAGAAAAAGAGCCTGAAAAGGAAAAAGCCAGAGCTGAATTGCAATTTTCTTTAGGAGAACTTAAGATCAAATCCAATACCGAATTAGGAGAAATTGCCCAAAAAATGGGCATAGTGGGTTATAGTCGAAAAAGGAAAAGCGAACTGATCTTTGAAATTTTAAAAAAAGCAACTGAATCGAAAGGGTATATTTTCAGCGAAGGGATCTTAGAAATCACCATTGAGGGGTATGGTTTTCTTCGAACTGCCGACGACTTTACGGTGAGCGAAAACGATGTTTATGTTTCACCATCACAAATCAAACGTTTTGCCTTAAGTAGCGGTGACAAAGTTGCCGGACAAGTAAGACCGCCTAAGGAAGGAGAACGATACTATGCACTCCTTCGAATCGAAGCAATTAACGATGAAGACCCAGAACAAGCTAAAAAAAGACCTCTTTTTGAAAACTTAACACCAATTTTTCCCGATCTTCAGTTTGTTTTAGAAACTACTCCCAATGAAATTTCTACCCGAATCATCGATCTTTTTGCTCCTATTGGTGTTGGACAGAGAGGACTTATTGTTGCACCGCCAAAAGCCGGAAAAACAGTATTGTTGGAAAAAATTGCCAATGGGATTACTACCAATTACCCCAATGTTGTCCTAATTGTGTTGTTGATTGATGAACGACCTGAAGAAGTTACCCAAATGGAACGTTCGGTGAAGGGGTATGTTATTGCCTCAACTTTTGACCAAAAACCGGAAAATCATATTCGAGTTGCGGAACTGACTCTGGAACGGGCAAAACGATTGGTAGAAGAGGGGAAGGACGTTGTCATTTTACTTGATAGTATTACTCGCTTAGCCCGAACCAATAACTTGGTCGTCCCTAATACCGGTAAAACCCTTTCGGGTGGAATTGATTCTTCGGCTCTCCATTGGCCAAAAAGGTTTTTCGGAGCTGCTCGAAATATCGAAGAAGGTGGGAGCTTAACCATTTTAGCCACTGCCCTGGTTGAAACTGGATCTCGAATGGATGAAGTTATTTATGAAGAATTTAAGGGAACTGGAAATATGGAGCTTCATCTCAGCCGTGCTTTGTCGGAAAGTAGAATTTTTCCTGCTATTGATATTCATCGATCTGGAACACGAAAAGAGGAACTGCTGATTAAACAAAATGATTTAGAGAGAATTTGGATGTTAAGAAAGCTATTAGCCAATGTTGACCAACAAGAAGGAGCTCAGATGGTTATTGACCGTATGAAAAATACCAAATCAAATAGAGAATTTTTAAAAATGATTGATCATGTATTGAAAAATTCCCGCTAATTTTGACACCTAAAATGAGTATATGATATAATAGCCTCCGTTTTTCAAATCATTTTTTAATGCATTCTTCGTTTTACGTTACACAGAAGTCATCAAAAGAAAATGACCAGGATAGATAAAGCCTTGATAGGTATATACTTAATACGGGATTGGGTGAGGTGATAACAATGAAAAAGGGAATTCATCCCAATTATAAGGAAACACGGGTTATTTGTGCTTGTGGGAATAGCTTTGTAACTCGTTCAACGAAAGCCCCAGAAATACGAGTGGAAATTTGTGCCAGCTGTCATCCATTCTTTACTGGACAACAAAAACTCATCGATACTGCTGGTCGAGTTGAGAAATTTCGGGCAAAATACGGCGACAATTTTTAGTTGCTTTTATTAAAAGAATAAAAAAAGGGCAGTATGTACCACTTACATACTCCCTTTTTTTATTGGAATAAAAAGGTAAAAAGTTGACAAAGAATCATCATTTATTTTATCTCCTTGAATGGAAGAAATTGGAATGAGGATGAAACATAAACTCCTTACTGATTACTCATTGTTGTTTTAAAAAAAAGGAGTAGGAATATGAAAGTAAAGCTTATAAACTCAACACCGAATCCAGAGCTTACTGTTGCAAGCGCTGCTCGTCTCTGCTATCGAAGGAGCTATGACGATGACCTGACTTTAGAAAAAGCTCAAAAGCTGATACGTGAAATTGTAGCTCGTGGTCATGAATCGGTTTTAGAACATGTTTCTTTTACCTTTTTAATTGAAGGAATTTCACGAGCTGCTTCACACCAACTCGTTCGTCATCGCTTAGCTTCCTATTCGCAACAAAGCCAACGATATATTCATTTTGAAAATCCCGAATTTGTTATCCCACCAACAATTAAAAATAATGAAACCTTATTCAAGCTATTTAAAGAGTCTATTCAGAAAAGTTCCGATACATATCAGGAAATGATTAAAATGGGAATAGCAGAAGAAGACGCTCGTTATATATTACCGCAAGCCATTACGAGCCAAATTATAATAACAGCCAATGCTCGTGAATATCTCCATATTTTAAAGTTACGGCTTTGTAACCGTGCTCAATGGGAAATAAGGATGATAGCCAACGATATTTTGAAAATATTAAAAGGGTTAGCACCAACCATTTTTGAAAATGCCGGTCCGCCATGTGCAACCGGAATCTGCCCCGAAGGGGATAAAGGATGTGGACATCCGTGGAGCAAAGAATAAAACCAGAAAAATATGAACGGCATAATGTTGGAGGGCAAGCGATTATTGAAGGAGTGATGATGAGAAGTCCCTGGAAAATTTCAATCGCGGTAAGAAAACCAAATGGAACTATAGTAACCAATATCAAAGAGAAACCAATCTTATCAAAAACTAATAAATTTTTTGCTTTACCGATTATTCGTGGAGTCGTTAATATGGTTGATTCACTCGTCATTGGATTGAAAGCCCTCTCTCTGTCAGCAACTTTAGCAATGGATGAAAAGGAAGAAAAGTTATCGGCTTTCGATCTCAGTATTGCCATGTTATTGGCATTTGGGTTATTTGTAGGATTGTTTATTGCTCTCCCGACTTTTTTAACCTCTCGGATTGATCACTTTATTCATTCAACTATTCTCTACAATATTATTGAGGGGCTTATTCGCGTAACAATTTTTTTATTATATCTTTATATTATTTCTCGAATGAAAGACATTAAAAGAATTTTTGAATACCACGGGGCGGAGCACAAAACGATATTCGCTTTTGAAAATGGGCAAGATTTAACTCTCGAAAACATTCGAAAATATACCACCCATCATCCCCGCTGTGGAACCAATTGGTTAATGATTGTTATGATTATCAGTATTTTTATTTTTTCCTTTTTGGGTCGTCCTGGGATAGGAATGAGAATCATTAGCCGAGTTGTTCTCATTCCAATAGTTGCAGGCTTAGCTTATGAAGCAATTCGGCTTTTGTCGAAATATCAGGATCGAGGTTTGGCAAGCTTATTAGCCTTGCCTGGTTTGCTTCTTCAAAGAATTACCACTCAAGAACCGGACGACTCTCAGTTAGAAGTTGCGGTAACAGCTTTAAAAGGATGTCTTAAAGAGGAGTGTTAATATGTGGCAAAAGAAAGCTGAAGAGATAAATAAGCGATATCTTGAGTTGACTCATTTGTTATCTGACCCTCAAATCACTCAAGATTTACAACGTTATCGTCAGCTAACCAAGGCTATCTCTGACATTGAAGAGACCGCCAAAAAATATCAAGAATATCAATCGATCCAAAAAAGTCTGGAAGAAGATAGAAATTTTCTCAAAACGGAGCATGATACCGATTTACGCGAGCTATTGGAAGAAGAAATCGCAAGCTTAGAAAATAAATTAACTGAGTTGGAAGAGGAGATTAAATATCTTCTCATTCCCCGTGATCCAAATGATAAAAGGAATACCTTAGTTGAAATACGTGCTGGAACAGGGGGAGAGGAAGCTGCCCTTTTTGTTGCTGACCTTTTTAGAATGTATTCCCGTTATGCTGAGAACCAAGGGTGGAAGTGTGAAGTCATGAGTACCAACCCAACTGAGCTTGGTGGTTTCAAGGAAATCATCTTTGTGGTAGAGGGAGAAGGTGCTTATAGTAAATTCAAATATGAAAGTGGAGTTCATCGGGTGCAAAGAGTTCCAATAACTGAAGCCGGGGGAAGAATACACACCTCAACCGTAACTGTTGCGGTTCTCCCTGAAGCTGAAGATGTCGATATTGACATCAATCCAGAAGATTTACGCATTGATGTTTATCGTTCATCTGGTCACGGAGGACAAAGTGTGAATACTACCGATTCAGCAGTACGAATTACTCACCTTCCTACTGGTATGATGGTTACCTGCCAGGATGAAAAATCACAACATAAAAACAAAGCGAAGGCAATGCGAATTCTTCGTTCAAGGCTCTTAGAAATAGAACAACAAAAACAAAAAGCAGAAATTGATCGTGATCGAAGATCCCAAATTGGAAGCGGAGAAAGAAGTGAGAGAATTCGGACTTACAATTATCCACAAAACCGAGTGACTGACCACCGAATTAATTTAACTCTGTATAAGTTAGATTTAATCTTAGAAGGCGACCTCAATGAAATTATTGAATCTCTGGCAGCTGAAGAAAGAATGAGAATGTTAGAGAAAGTGGGATAATTTATGTCAAAAGTGAGAGAAATTTGGAGTCAACTCGTTCTCACTTTGCGTCAACATAACCTGTCAGGCGTCACCCGTGAAGCTCGTTTTTTGTTAGCAGGAGTTCTTGCTTCTTCCCCTTCTCATGTCTATCTCTATTGGGATCAGGATTTGTCAGATGAAAAGATTGAGAAGCTTGATATCATGGTCAAAGAACGTCTTAACGGAGTACCCCTTCAATATGTGCTCAAAGAGTGGGAGTTTTTTTCCCTTCATTTTTATATGGAAAAAGGAGTATTTATACCGAGATTTGAAACCGAATCATGGTTAGAGGAAGCAATTCTAACCATCCGATCTCACCTTGAAAACCAACCAGTGAAAGTCTGTGATCTTTGTTGTGGCTCGGGAGTCATTGGTTTGACTACTGCTTATTGGCTGACTGAAGTTCAAGTGGTAGCCATTGATCGATCACAATTAGCTTGTGATTTGACTAAAAAAAATGCCCGAAAACTCGGATTAGAAAAACGAGTATGCATATGGCATTCTGATCTATTCAATGACATTTCTTTTTCCGATAAATGGCAATTTGATTTCATCCTGTCAAATCCCCCTTATGTTAAAGAAGAGGAATGGATTACCCTCTCTCCTGAAATCCGTTTCCATGAACCCAAGGAAGCACTTGTTTCAGGTTCGGATGGTTTAGAACTTATCTCTCGAATTTTGCACGAATCATCCCCTTATCTGAAAAGCCAAGGTTATCTCTATATTGAACATGACCCTTCACAAGTCGAAGCGATTGAAAATATTTCGCTCAATACCCAATTTAAAAAGGATCATATCATTTTTGATTATCAAAAAAGACCCCGAGCGACGGTTTTTAGACGAATGTGAAATAAGAAGACTTGTGTTTCTTCAGGACGATAAAAACACAGTAAAATATTGTTTATCAATATTGTGATTTAGAGATATTACCATTCACTGTTTGCTGTATTTTCTGCATAAAACATCATGCTGCTTGTGTAGCATTAGTTGAGGATAAAAATTATTCAGAAATCAATTACCCCCTTTCAAAAAGGGGGTCAGGTGAATTTAAATTATTCCTGCTCCGTTATTGCAAGGATCGAAGCGACATGGCAATCTCATTTATTGAGTCTGTGATTCTGGGGAGTCCGGTGACTTTGGCCAGACGACGTGAGAATCTCATCCACCCACTCCGTCATTCTGAGGAGCGTCTTATGCGACGTGAGAATCTCATACTTTAAAGTATTTTAAAAAAAAGAATCGAAAAGATGAGATCCTCACACCCTCGAAAAACGAGGGCTCAGGATGACGAGTATGGTGTCAGATGAGATCCTCACGGCTTCAAGAAAAGAAGCCTCAGGATGACTAATGAAAGGTACCCTCTCCGCCCCGAAAGCGGCACTCCTCCACGGAGGGAATTGTTCAATTCATTCCACCATTGAGGGGGGATTCAGGGGGGTGTGCCTTTCAATTTTTTTATTGAATTCCTTTTTCACCTATTCCTGTATTTTCAGGATAGACTTTTATACCACCTTGTATCACCTGATGAGGGTGAAAAAAACGAGATTTTATGATATTTTTAATTTAAAAAGATTATTCATATAGACAAAACATGGGGTTAAAGAGTATTCTTTTAAAGGAGGTTTCAAAAAACGGTGAAAGTTGCTTTAGGTTGCGACCATGGTGGTTTTGAACTCAAAGAAGATCTAAAAAATTTTTTGATTGAACAAGGTCATGAAGTTGTTGATTATGGAACTAACAGTCCGGACATGGTTGATTATCCTGATATTGTATTCCCATTGGCTCGGGATGTAGCCGATGGAAAATGTGAAAGAGGAATCATCTGCTGTGGGACTGGTGTTGGTGTCTCGATTGCTGCTAATAAAGTACGTGGAATTCGAGCAGCCAATTGCCATGATACTTATTCAGCAAGAGCATCGAGAGAACATAATAATGCGAACATACTTACTCTCGGCGGGAGGGTTATCGGAAAGGGCTTGGCTCGTGAAATTGTTGAAGTATGGCTAAGATCAGAATTTATCAAAGGACGACATCTGAGACGCATTAATAAAATCTCAGATTATGAAAAAAAATGAACGCTCGACCGGACTGGGATGAGTATTTTATGGCAATTGCCGAGTTGGTGAGTACTCGGTCAACTTGTTTAAGAAGAAAAGTTGGAGCCGTATTGGTTCTCGATCGAAGGATTCTGGCCACTGGTTATAATGGTGCACCAAGTGGTTTAGCTCATTGTACTCTGGAAACTTGTCTTCGGGGGAAAAGACAAATACCTTCCGGAAGTCAACAAGAACTTTGTCGAGGATTGCATGCCGAACAAAATGTTATAATACAAGCAGCCCTTCATGGGGTGAGTACGAAGAAATCGATTTTATATTGCACTCACAAACCTTGTTCACTATGTGCTAAAATGATTATTAATGCTGGGATTTCAAGAATTGTCTATCAAAATCCCTATCCTGATCCGTTGGGAGATGAGTTGGTGAGCGAAGCAGGCTTAGAAGTTTGCATATTTAAGGGTGGGTGTGAACCGTGACATCCCAACATTTAATCGTGGCAAGTTTAGGAGCTTTCTTCCTATCCCTTTTATTTACTCCATTGATAATGAAGTTTTGTCAAAAAAAGAATATTCTTGATCATCCCGATGGAAATCGGAAAATTCACGGCTCACCAAAATCTCGATTAGGGGGGGTAGCAGTAGCAGGCTCCTTTTTCATTACGCTTCTCCTTTTCCGCTTTTTTCTGCCTTATCCAATGTCTTTTTGGTATATATTTGGTTTAGCTGTTATTTTTTTAACTGGATTTTTTGATGATATTTTTAATTTACCACCTTGGAGCAAGCTATTCGGTCTTGGAGTTGGAACTCTCATTCTCATTTTTGACGGAGTGGTTATTGAATTTATTACTTTACCATGGAATGTTCTCTGGTACATTGGGATTTGGGGAATTCCTTTTACTTTCTTTTGGATTTTAGGGATTAGCAATTCATTAAATCTTATCGATGGAATGGATGGTTTATCAAGCGGAATTGCAACAATTGCAGCCTGTACCTTAGGGATTATAGCTCTTCAACACGGGAGGTGGGAATCAGCTCTCATTTCTTTCTTGTTAATGGGTTCTTCTTTGGGATTTCTTCCTTATAATTTCCCGCCTGCTAAAATTTTTATTGGTGACGGAGGAGCACTCTTTTTGGGAGGAGTTTTAGCGACCGTATCGGTTGAAGGAGCCCTTAAAAGTGCTACCACCTTTACTCTGGCTGTTCCAATTCTAATTTTGGGAATTCCAATTCTCGATACCTTTTTTGCCATCGTTCGTCGGAAAAAGAATAAACTGCCCATTACCAGGCCAGATCGCGGCCATCTGCATCATCGATTATTAGAAAAAGGTCTAACCCAGCGAGAAGTTATATTAGTTGTGTATTTGATTAGTGCCAGCCTCAGTATTCTTGCCATTTTAATTGACCGCTTTTTGACGAATAGCACCTATTCTCTCCTGCTCACCTTATTAATTTTCTATGTCTCATGGAAATGGGGAAAGCATTTAGGCGTGATGGAGCTTTCGTGTGGGACTCAAAGAATCGAAAAAATTTAAAATAGCTTTTATTGCTGGAACTCGTCCAGAAATAATTAAAACGGCACCGGTTTATTTTGCAGTTACCCATCAACCAGATTTACAACCGGTTTTTATAAATACTGGACAACACCGAGAAATGTCTCACATGTTTTTGGATCTATTTAACATCATTCCTGATTATGACCTTAATCTCATGAAACCTGGACAATCCCTCTGTTCATTGACTGCAGCCATTCTTCAAGAGTTAGAAGTGATTCTTCAAAAAGAAAAACCCGATTGGGTTTTGGTTCAAGGGGATACAACCTCGGCGTTTTGTGGCGCTTTATCAGCCTTTTATCAAAAAATCACTATTGGTCATATTGAAGCTGGTCTTCGTACCAGAGATATCTACAGTCCTTTCCCTGAAGAAATGAATCGAATTCTGGTTGGCCGGTTAAGTGCCTATCATTATGCTCCTACCCAGAAAGCCAAAAATAATCTTTTAAGTGAAGGGATTTCACCTGATAAAATAATAATCACTGGAAATTCTGTCGTCGACGCTCTCCACTGGATTCAAGCTCAAGATAAAAAGCTGAGTTCTTCAGATATCAATCGATTATTATCTTCGAATCCGAATCCAAGAATAGTTCTGATTACTGCTCATCGAAGAGAAAATTGGGAGGGTGGCATCGCCAATGTGGCTAAAGCAGTAAACCATTTAGCGAAGCGTTTTCCTGATATTATTTTTATTTTTTCTGTACATCCAAACCCGATCGTAAAGGAACAAGTGTATGCAATTCTTTCCAGCCAGACTAATGTTTTACTTCACAATCCACTGGATTATTTTGATTTTATAAAAGTACTAAGCAAAAGCTTGGTAGCAATTAGTGATTCTGGAGGTGTACAGGAAGAAGCTCCATCTTTGGGAGTTCCAGTTATTATTACCAGATCAATAACTGAAAGACCGGAAATTCTTGAAACTGGTATGGGGTATTTAGCTGGAACTGATCCCGAAACTATTATTAACCTTGCTATTGAGATATTAAGACAAGAAAAAACAAGAAAAGCTCAAAGTATTTTTGGAGACGGATTTGCCTCTCAAAGAATTGTTCAATCCATCCTTTTTTCTCTTGGGAAAATGCAAAAAAGGCCGGATGAATTTCTTTATTGATTATAAGTGACTATAAGGATTTGCCAATTTTTCCCGCTAATTCTGCTGCGCGTAAACGAGCTAATGAACGCTTAAGAGCAGCTTCGGCACGAATAAAATCTGTTCCTGGAGTTTTTTCTTTTATACGCTGCTGAGCACGAGTGGCAGCTTCCTGGGCTCGAGCGACATCAATCGTATCAGCACTTTCAGCGCTATCAGTAATAATAGTGACTTGATATGGTGTAATTTCTGCAGCGCCCCCGCTTATAGCGATGAATTTATTTTGGTCATCAATAGTTGTATATTTTAACACACCAGTTAGAAGCTCGACTAAAAAAGGAGCATGCCCAGGAAGTACTCCCCTTAATCCGTCAGGGCATTCTAAGGTAACCGAATGAACGTCTGGAAAAACAAGAGTTTGCTCAGGTGTTACAATATGAAGCTCCATTTTTTTCATTCTTTCTTCAACTCCTTTACTCGAGCTTCGACTTGTTCAATGGTACCGGTCATGTAAAAAGCCTGCTCAGGCCAATCATCACATTGACCATCAATAATATTTTGAACGCCAGATAAGGTTTTTTCCAAAGGAACAAACTCCCCAGGAATACCAGTATAGTTTTCAGCTGCAAAAAAAGGCTGAGTAAAGAAGCGCTGGAGTTTTCGTGCTCGATTGACAATTTTTTTGTCTTCGTCTGAAAGTTCATCAATCCCTAATATAGCTATAATATCTTGTAACTCAAGATAATGCGCGATAATTTTACGGACTTCTTGGGCTAATTTCCAATGGGTATCACCAATAATCAAGGGATCAAGAGCTCTCGATGTAGATTGAACTGGATCGACAGCTGGATAAAACCCTTGTTCAAATATTCTTCTGGAAAGAACGGTTATAGCATCAAGGTGTGAAAAAGTGGTAGCTGGTGCTGGATCAGTCAAATCATCAGCAGGAACATAGACAGCTTGAACCGAGGTAATAGATCCATTGAT
>JAAYUT010000402.1 GCA_012517485.1 Candidatus Atribacter fermentans | reverse complement strand
TCGGCAGGACTTCGATCTAAGGAATTCAATTGAACCCGATCGGGCGATATACGGCTTATGGCCTCTCGAATAAGGTACAATTCTGATTCGCTATCGTTAATCCCCTCAACAATGAATACCTCTAACCAAATTTGTCCATGATAGCTTTTTCGCAAACGGATCAATCCTTCAACTAAAGAAGCTAAGGTTATTGAGTGATGTGGTCGGTCTATCTTTTTAAATATTTCTTCACTACCAGCGTCCAGAGAAGGAAGAATAATATCTATCGGTTGAATTTCTTGAAAAAGCTCAGGGTGAGTTGGGAATAGTGTTCCATTAGTAATGAGTACTAAATGTTGTTCAGGAAAGGTTTTTTTAGCAAATTGAGCAATTGATCCAAGACCAGAATGAAGGGTTGGTTCTCCAAATCCGGCGAAAGTCACACAGCTTGGAGGTTTTGATCGAAATAATGAACTTTCCGAATATCTTTTCAAAGATTTTTGAACGTGTTCAATAGAAATATAATCTTTGCGAATGACAGTTAAATCCGTGGTCTTCCCACACTCGCAATAAGCACAATCGAGACTACATGTTTTGTAAGGAGTTAAGTTTATACCAAGTGACAAACCTAAACGTCTTGATTGAACTGGACCAAAAATGCATTTTTCTTTCATTTTTCTCATCGTCCTTACCAGAAGATTTTAATGATTGGTTCCTTCAGTTTAAAAAGTGTTCCAAGAAAGCTTTAAACCCAATTAAGATTATTGCTATTCCACCAACAACTTCCGGTTTGGCAATATATTTTCTTCCTACCCGGTGACCTAAGGTTATTCCAACAAAAGTCATAATTGAAGCAATAACACCGATAATAACCGCTTGAAAAAGAATCCCATCCTTTAATAGCGCAAATGAAAATCCGACGGCTAAGGCATCGATACTGGTTGCAATCGAAGCTATTAGTAAGGGGACGCCCCGGCTGATATCAACCATAGTTTCGCTTTCTTCCTTACTCAGAGCTTCATATATCATTTTTCCACCTACAAAGCCTAACACAAAAAAAACAATCCAATGATCAATAGATTCAGTAAATCGGGCTACCCTAAGCCCGGCATAAAAACCAACCAGAGGCATAAAAAACTGGAAGAGTCCAAAAGACAGGGATAAACGAAATCTGGTATTGAGGGTACATACTTTCTGACACATTCCAAAAGCTACAGCCAACGAAAATGCATCCAGACCAAGTCCAAAAGCAATTACGAATATTTCAAACACATTTTCTGCCTCGTATCGTGCATGATCTTATTTTCAAATTTATATAATTGCGAGAATTATAACGAAAAGTTGAAATGAAAAAAAGGGATTGAAAAAATTTTTTTTGTATTCTTAAGTACTCCTTTGAATCTTAAACCGCATAATGGGTCTGGTTTCCCCCCGGCGTAAAACCTCGGTAAAACCTACTCGTTGAAATGCTGAATAAAGGCCAGTATAAACAAAAGGATCAGGACTCCGATCGGTCTTTGGATCCACGGGATAGGCTTCAAGAATCGTTACTCTCTGTTTAGCAGCATAATTGATGGCAGCTTGAATCAGCCCACTCATAATTCCTTTTCTACGAAAACCTCGATCAACAAAGAAGCAAACTATTGACCATACTTTCTCATCGTCGACCGGTGCCAATATTCTTGAACGATTCAGCCGGGGATATCCTTCCCGAGGTCCAAAAGCACACCAACCCACTGGTTTATCCCCAATATAAGCAAGAATACCTAAAAATTCACCGTTTTCAACTAACTTCTTTAATGCAGCTTTATTCCCTTCCCCTTTATTGAGTGAGAACTCCTTCGAAGAAAGCTTCCACGACATGCACCAACAACCTCCATAAGCTCCATGCTTGCCAAATAATTGTTCCAAGTCTGACCAGCGTGATGAAGTAAGTGGGTAATACTCAATTTGATGTTTATTTTCTAACATGACTACTCCCCCCCATTGAGTAAAATCTCGCCATAATTCAAATTAATTTTGCTTCTATCCTGAAAATAAATGAGTAAGTAAAAAGTGATGAAACAAAAAAGTGAAAGGCACACCCCCCTGAATCCCCCCTCAATGGGGGAAGAAGTTGAACAATTCCCCTCCCGTGGAGGGGTGCCGCTTTCGCGGCGGGGAGGGTGCTTTTTATCCGTCATCCTGAGCCCTCACTTTTCGAGGGCATGAGGATCTTATCTTTTCATTCTTTAAAAAATAGACTAAATGAGATTGCAACGTCGCTTTGCTCCTCGCAATGAC
>JAAYUT010000401.1 GCA_012517485.1 Candidatus Atribacter fermentans | reverse complement strand
GGAACATCTGGAAATGACCCAAGAGGATCAAGAATAATAACCTTCACCCCTGTTTCTTGTGATAAAATCTGTGCTGCTTTCTGATTTAATTGGGGTTCGGCAAAAATGACTGGATTCTCTGATATTTTTAAGTCATCAATGAGGGATTTGATCTTCTTTGGGGATGGTTCTTCTCCAGGTTTTTCCTCAATAACACCTATTTGGACAAGATTGTAATCCCGTGCTAAGTAGCTCCAGGCAGAATGTTGTGCAATAAAATAATGGGATTTTAAATTTTTGGCTTTTTCTGTAAACCATCGATCCAATTGCTGGCATTGGTCTATATATAATTGAGCATTTTTCAAATAGATTTCTTTATTATCGGGATCAATCTTTATTAATGCTTCAGCTACTGATTCAGCTAAAATTGAAAGATTTCGCAATGAAACCCATACATGAGGATTCCCAAATTGATGCTCAGGATCATTTTCCTTAGGATCGTTTAAAACTTCAATCTTTTTCCCCAATTCAAAGAGTTCAAGGTCATTCCCTACTGCTTGAGCCATATCATAAGCAAACATTTCAAGACCTAAACCAACAATAAAAAATAAATCAGCTTGCTCAAGTTTTTTTATATCAGACGGTTTTGGATCAAAGGTATGTGGACTGGTACCATTGGGAACTAATAAATGGACCGATACCTGGTCTACACCTATTGATGATACGAGATCAGCTAAGGGTGAAATCGACGCCACCACTCGAACTGGTTCTTCTAAAGCAGTTGCATATTGATGAAAAGAAAGTATAAAAATCAGCATAAAGGAAAAAAACAAAATAAATCTCAATATTTTTGGGTTTATTATGAGGAATTTCATTTTATTTCCACCTTTTCTCAGGAATTCATTTCGAATATATTATCGTTCAATATCATCAATGTTAGAACCAATTGATGGACTAATCATATACAGTCCTATCATGATTTTTCAAAGCATCTTGAATCCACTTTTGATGAGCTGAAACCATGGGTTGGGGGAAAGAAGAAACATGAAAGAAACCGGATTCGAGAATTTCAGATTGATCATTGACCAAGTGGCCATCAACCAACTCACAAAGAAAACAGGAGGTTACAAACTGAATGGATTCACCTGAATTATAGCTCAAAACTTGGTGGGAAGGATGGGAATAAATACCCACCAAATGCTTGACTTTTATTCTCAGACTTGTTTCTTCATAAACTTCTCTCATGACCGCTTCTTTAAGGGTTTCACCCGGTTCCATTTTTCCAGTCGGTAATGCCCAATATCCATTATCTTTTCTTTTAATCAGCAAGACTTGCCTATTGGGATCGATAAGAAGAGCAGCCACTGCCACTTTAATAGTGCTCGGCCATGGGAAATCCGGTTTTTGCCAAAACTTTAGGCGGAAGGATTGCTCAAAAAGACTGGAGAGGTTTTCGATTACTGCATCAGGAATTCTATAATCACGAGGTGTCGGATAATGAACTGGATGAGATGATACTAAAATTCCTGGTATATTTGCTTGATGAGCTCCTAAAATATCGATATCTGGGCTGTCACCAATCATAACCATCCGCGTATTCTCAGGAAAGCCATTCCGTGCCATCTGAAAGATAAATAAGGATGGTTTTCCAACAATTATAGGCTTTTGACCTGATACAGCTTCGATCATTCTCACTAATGAACCGGAGGCTATCTGCCTCCCCGAAGGAGTTGGATACGATACATCATAATTGGTAGCAATCAAATACGCACCCTGGCTTACGCTT
>JAAYUT010000400.1 GCA_012517485.1 Candidatus Atribacter fermentans | reverse complement strand
TTCACTGGAAGCCAATAAAAAACTAAAGGACTTCTGGTGAGCGCATTCATTCACAGCTCGAATCATGGGATTATAAAAATTACTCACAATTGGAATGATAAGCCCGATTGTTTTGGCATCATTCATTTTTAGAGCACGAGCCAATGGATCAGGAATATAATTTAATTCTTTAATTGCCTGTTCTATTCTTTTTTGAAGTTCGGGTGAAACATACCGGCTTCGGTTCAAATAAGCTGAAACAGTCGCCCGAGAGACTCCTGCTCGTAAAGCAACATCTTCACTTGATGGTCTATTTTTCATTTTCATATCTCATATCTCAATTTTTTAGTTTTATCAATAATATAATACAATTTCCCTTCAATTAGGTCATTGCTAAGCTAATCTTAGCAAGTTTCTTGCTCATTCATATCGATGAATACCTTTAAAAAAGAATGATTGGGGTCTTCGATGAACTTATAGGCTTCCATCCATTGATGGAAAGGAAAATGAGTGGTTTGAAGAGGCTTAAGAATGATTTTTTTTAACATAATCAATTCAGCTGCTTTTTTAAATTCTTGAAAAGTGTACATCAAGCTTCCTAACATATTGATTTCCTTATCTTGAACGAATACCATGTCAACTTGAGGGGGTTTTTCATAGACTCCAGCTACAATAACAAATCCTCCCCTTTCAACCAAGTTAATACAAGAATTGAGAGGATTTTCCATTCCTACACATTCAAAGACCACCGAGGGTGCAGAATTCATAATGTCTTTCACTTGATTTTCAAGTTGATCATCAGGAAATAGCGTTTGAAACCCCAAAATAGAGGCCACTTGACTTCGAAATGGTAATTTTTCGGAGATAATAATCTCTTTGGCTTCTTGTAACTGACATACTTGGGCAACTAATAAGCCTATTGTTCCTCCACCGGCAATGAAAACATTTTGATCTTTGATTTCTGGAACTCTGTTAACGGCATGAATTGCCACGGCTAATGGTTCAGTCATGGCTGCATCATCTAAACTCACCTCTGAACCGTACCGAACGAGATAGTCTGGATCGATTAGGAGGTATTGGTTTCCTCCTCCTGGGAAATTTCCACCAATAAATTGTAATTGGTCACATTGAGCAATCAACCCTTGTTGACATTTTGAACACTTGCCACAACCTATTGCCGGCTCAATTGTTACCAAATCCCCAATTTTATAATCTTTTACTCTCTTACCGACTTCAACAACAAACCCACTTAATTCATGCCCCTGAATTAAAGGAAAAGAAACAAGAGGATGTTTCCCCTTAAATGCATGAATATCCGAACCACAAATTCCGATACGAGCAATTTTAACAATAACTTTCCCAGGGGAAATAACCGGCTTTTCAATTTCTCGAAATCGAAGTTGATACGCTTCTGGAATGTAAGCCTGACATACTTTGTCCATTATTCTCCTCCTTCCCATTCTAAATTGGCTAATTCAACAATATCCATAACCTGTAGTGAAGGGAATTCTTTTTCTATTAAAGACTGAAATACGGTTTTGCAATTCTGACAAGCAGTAATTAAGACTGGCGATTTCTCTTCTAATACCCGATTCATTCTTACATTTGCAACTTTTTGAGAAATTTCTGGATCGATGAAAAACTGAATTGAGCCAGCGCCACAGCACTCAGCTTTCTCTCGAGAATGGAAAAGCTCAGTAGGTGCTTGTCCAGTCATTTCTTGAATAATGAAACGAGGTGCATCATAGACTTTTAATTTTCTTCCGAGTTGGCAAGGATCATGATAGCTTACTGATTTCAAAGACACTTTATGATGAAACATCAAACTTTGATCCTGAATTTTTTCTTGAAGAAATTCAGTAATATGAAGAATTTGAATATCTTTTGGAAAAGTGAATTGCCATTGAGGGTATATTTCACGGAAATTACGAAGACAGTGAGGGCAGCCGGTGAGAATTGTTTTCGGATGAATCGCTACTAACTTGTCATAGGTTTTCTTTGCTTGTTGCCTTGCTTCTTGAGTATAACCCAAATCGTATAGTGGCATCCCACAACATTCCTCATCCTCCATTCGCACCCAATTCACTCCACACCGATTCAGTAAATTCTCAGTTGCATTTATTATCTCGGGGTGATTATAGCGGGTCGAACACCCAGAAAAATAAACAACATCAGGATGGTATTGATTGTTTGATCGAGAATTTAATGTGTACCCCAAACCATGTCCAAAGGGTGTTCCAGTTACTTGAACGGATTGGAGAACATTTTTTACATTTTGAGGTTCTCGATTTTTTTCAACAATGTCTTCACGAGCATGACGAACTAATTCATCTTCCGGCCAGTGGAATTCACAGTCTTCCCGACACAATCCACATTGCGAACATTGATAAAATTTCTTCACAAAATCATCTGTCCAATCTCGAATCCCTTCTGCTATTTCAGAAAGCATCAAGGCATAGCCGCGGGGAGTGTGAGAATCGAGCTTGGTTGCTAAAAAAGTTGGACAGGCGTGTCGACACATGAAACAAAAACGGCAATTTTTAATAACTTCTCTTACATGGTTTATTCCCATAGATTATTCTCCTAAACCTAATTTTCCCGGATTCAGTAATGATTCAGGATCTAATG
>JAAYUT010000399.1 GCA_012517485.1 Candidatus Atribacter fermentans | reverse complement strand
GGGATCGAGGAGGATGAATTAATGAGAGAGGACCAACTTTATCGTATACCTTCCGGATGTGCCGTGGTTGGCATTCTGAACCAAGACGGATCGAGAATGTCGGGTGATGCAGTCATCCGTTCAATAACTGTCATGCACGACCGTTCCAACGGTTTGGGAGGTGGTTTTGCTGGATATGGTATTTATCCGGACTTCCCCGATCTGTATGCTTTCCATCTTCTCTATGATAATCGACAGGCGGTTTTGCTCACTGAAGATATCATCGAGAATGTATGCGAGGTTGAGTTTTCTGAGGAGATTCCTTTTCGGGTAATCAAAGAAATCCAAGACTATCCTTATCTCAAACGATATTTTCTCAATCCGAAAAGAAAAAATTTTTCTGAAGACGACGAAGTGGTTCAGTTAGTCATGAAAATTAATTCTTCAGTCGATGGAGCGTATGTCATTTCGAGTGGAAAAAATATGGGAATCTTTAAAGGTGTTGGTTATCCAGAAGATATAGGACGTTTTTTTCGGCTGGAAGAATATGAAGCGTATTGTTGGATATCCCATGGTCGGTTTCCCACCAACAGTGTTGGTTGGTGGGGTGGTGCCCATCCTTTTGGTTTGCTTTCTTGGTCGGTTGTCCATAACGGTGAGATATCTTCCTATGGGATAAACCGGCGGTATTTACAGAATTTTGATTATCATTGCAATTTGCAAACCGACACTGAGGTCATTACCTATTTAGTCGATTTACTAGGACGAAAGCACCAAATACGCATTCCCTACCTTGGTTCAGTTTTAGCCAGTCCTTTCTGGCATGAGATCGATTTAATGCCTGAACCGGAAAAGACTTTTTATCGTTCGTTACGAATCATTTACGGCGGTGCGCTCTTAAATGGTCCTTTTAGTATTATTGTTGGCTTCGAGCAGGGAATGTTTGGATTGGTGGATCGAATCAAGCTTCGTCCCATGGTAGCAGCATGGAAAGATTCTACTTTTTATTTATCCAGCGAAGAATCGGCAATTCGTGAAATAGCACCTGAATTGGATGAAATAAGGCCTCTCCAAGCGGGTGAAGTCGTTTCTGGACAAGTGGGTGAAAAAATCAACTATGGCAAAAAGTGTTTTGTTTCCAGAATTTAAAGTTATACGTGACACCGACCGTTGTATTGCTTGCCAGGTCTGTGTTCGTCAATGTGCCAATGATGTTCATCATTATGATCAGAGCGATGATACGGTTTCCTGTAATGATGAATACTGTGTTGGCTGCCAGCGGTGTGTTACCCTGTGCCCTACCAATGCATTGGAAGTCAAAAAAAGAGAAGTCGGTTTTCACCCCAATGCCAGTTGGAGTATTCAGCATATCCGGAATCTTTATAAACAGTCAGAAACAGGAGGGGTATTACTTACTGGTATGGGCTGTGATCAACCCTATCGCATTTATTGGGACCATCTTTTGTTGAATGCGAGCCAAATAACCAATCCATCCATCGATCCCCTCCGAGAGCCTATTGAGTTAAAAACTTTTTTGGGGGCAAAGGAAGAGATGCTGGATATCGATTGGCAGCAAGACTTTCCAGTGGTTAAAACTCGATTGGCTCCCCAATTAGAACTGAATCTCCCCATTTTGTTTTCAGCCATGTCTTATGGGTCGATCAGTTATAATGCCTTCCGTTCTATTGTTGAAGCTGCATGTGAAGTTGGAACCTATTGCAATAGTGGCGAGGGTGGGCTCCATCCCGATTTTTATCCCTATGGCCATAATATTATTGTCCAAGTCGCTTCCGGCCGTTTTGGTGTTCATCGGGACTATCTCCAGGTCGCTGGAGCGGTTGAAATTAAAATTGGTCAGGGAGCGAAGCCAGGAATTGGAGGACATCTCCCTGGTGAAAAAGTTTCCCCGGATATTTCCCGAACCCGAAAAATCCCCGAGGGATCCGATGCCATATCCCCGGCGCCCCATCATGATATTTATTCAATTGAGGACTTACAACGTTTAATTTTTGCCATAAAGGAATCAATTTCTTATGAAAAACCGGTTTCGGTGAAAATAGCGGCGGTTCATAATATCGCAGCGATCGCTTCGGGAGCCATACGAGCTGGAGCTGATATCGTTGCTATCGATGGGATTCGGGGAGGAACCGGAGCGGCTCCTCAGGTTATTCGGGATAACGTGGGAATACCGATAGAGTTGGCTTTAGCTCAGGTTGATGAGCGCTTGCGGCAAGAGGGCATACGCCACCGAGCTTCATTGGTGGTTGCTGGAGGCATTCGTTCCAGTGCCGATGTCATCAAAGCAGTTGCTTTGGGCGCTGATGCGGTTTATATTGGAACAGCCACTTTGGTGGCACTGGGCTGCCATCTTTGCCAAAAATGTTATACCGGAAAGTGCAATTGGGGAATCGCCACCCAAGACCCTTATCTTACCAAACGGTTGAATCCATCGATTGGAAAAAGACGTTTGGTGAATCTGATGAGAGCCTGGGCATTCGAAATCAAAGAAATGCTGGGGGGTATGGGAGTGAATTCGATTCAGAGCTTACGAGGGAATAAAGAACATCTCAGGACGGTGGGGCTAACCCGGGAGGAATCGCAACTATTGGGTGTGAAGCCGGCCGGAGAAGGGTGGTAGCGATGAAAAAGATTGTCATCCATGAAGAATACTGTATTGGTTGTCGACTTTGTGAAATTCAATGCTTAGTCAAGCATTCCAGTTCTGGCAAAATTATAAAAGCTTTTCGAGAAGAATTCCCTCGACCGGTTTCCCGGGTTCATGTTGAAGAAGAGGGATATCTTTCTTTTGCCCTTCAGTGCCGCCATTGTGAGGATGCAACTTGTATTGAAAACTGCTTGACTGGAGCCATGCATCGGGATGAAAAAAGCGGAGCGGTCATTTGTGATGAAACAAAATGCGTCGGGTGCTGGATGTGTATCATGAGCTGTCCGTTTGGAGTCATTCAAAGAGAAAAAAAAGAGCGGAAAATTGCGAGTAAATGTGATTTATGTGGAAACGATGGCGAACCAGCCTGTGTGACCAATTGTCCGAATGAGGCTTTAAGCTATGAAGAAACTTGAAACGTACTATTTTATCATTGGTTATTCGGTAGCTTCCTGGTGGTGTATTCAAAGTATTCGTGAGAATGATCCGGTTGGTTTTATCCAGGTCGTTTCTGATGAAAAAACCTGTTATTCAAGACCTTTAATTACCTATGGTTTGGGGCGAACCGTCGACTCCATTGCTTATCAGGGAAAAATTGAAGAATCGAATAAGGTGCAGGTCAGTTATGAATCGAGAGTAGAGCGGTTGGATGCAAGGAAAAAAATGGCTTTCTTAGCTGATGGAACCGAAATTTCCTTCGAAAAAGCGCTTATTGCTTCGGGAGGCGTTCCCATTATTCCAGAAATAACAGGTCGTGAAAAACCCGGGATTTTTACCTTTACTCGCCAAAAGGATATGGAAAATATTGCTTCCTTTATGTATAAAAAGCCGGCCAAGAATATTGTGATACTTGGTGGTGGATTTATCGGTCTTAAAACCTGTGAAGCCATGATGAATATGAATAAGAATATTACTTTAGTCGAATTAGCCCCGCGTCTTCTTCAAAATATGTTGGATGAAGAGGGTTCCTATTATTTGGAAAAATCTCTCCTTCGTTCAGGAGTTCATATTATTAAAGAAGATACGATTGTATCCTTTGAAGAAGAAAAGGGAAATTTGAGCGACGTTCTTTTAAAAAGTGGTCGCCGAATTCCCGCCGATTTAGCGGTTATTGCTATTGGGGTGCGACCTCATGTTGATTGGCTTCGTTCTTCGGGTATTGAAATCAACCGGGGAATTGTCGTTGATGAATTTCAAGAATCTTCTTGCCCAGATATTTATGCTGCTGGTGATGTCGCAGAAACTCGTCATTTATTGACTGGGGAAAGGAGCGTAGTTGCGATTTGGCCCGAAGCAGTCAATCAAGGGCGAGTTGCCGGATGGAATATGTCAGGGCGTGTTGTTTCTTATCCGGGGAGCTTACCTATGAATGCGGTTGAAATTGGCGAAAAAGCACTGGTATCAGCAGGAATCGTAAATCCGACGGATGACAATTGTGAAATAATAATCAAGAAAGATCGGGAGAATTATAAAAAGTTAGTTATCAAAGATGATTGTATTATTGGAGTGATTTTTATTGGAGATATTGAAAAGTCGGGTATTTATATTAATCTCATGCGGCAAAAATTACCGGTTCAGGCATTTTATGAGAAGTTGCTTGAGCCAAACTTCGGCTTGATCAACCTCCCAACTCAATATCGTAAACACTTCGTGAAAGGAGCCGGCATTGAAGTATGATGATCATTCCTTGTCAAGGGCGTCATTACCGAGAGGTGAATAAAGAAATCGAGTTGAAATGGAAAGAGGGAATACGCAACCTCTCTCTCCACGGCGTGAATGGACAACGTTATATCGGGCGATCCTTATCTGGCGAAGGGTTAATCGAAGTGAATGGTGTTCCGGGAGATGATTTAGGAATGTTTATGGATGGAGCAACGCTTCTTGTTCATGGGAATGCTCAGGATGGAGTTGGAAATACAATGAACTCAGGGAAAATTATTGTTGAAGGTGATATTCGTGACATTGCGGGGTATGCCATGCGAGGTGGGAAGATATGGGTCAAGGGGAATGTGGGCTATCGAGTGGGAATTCATATGAAATCGTATCTGAATGACTATCCGGTTATCATGATTGGTGGAGCAAGCCGAGATTTTCTCGGTGAGTATATGGCCGGAGGTTTGATTGTGGTGTTAGGTTTGGGATACGAATCAAGCTGTTCTCCGGTAGGAAAATTCATTGCCTCAGGAATGCACGGAGGAAAAATGTTTATACGCGGGCGATTTCAACCAGAACAGGCTGGTCCGGGAATCGGTATTGATCTGCCGACTGCCGAAGATTTTGATGAAATCATGATGTACTATCAGGAATTTTTGACCGACCTTGGCTTAAAAATTCCTGAGTTAAAACGCGATGATTTTGTGAAAGTTTTTCCAACCACCACTCGCCCTTACGGAAGGGTCTATGCCTATTAACCACTTAGAGCGGTTTTGACTTGGGATTACTGAACTTTCTTGATTTCTCCAGCTAAGAGCCATTGAAAAGTAAGCATAATGATGAGCAAAATTGGTACCATCAACAGAGTGGTTCGGAAACTGGTGAATGAGGCCAGAATACCTCCAAACCATGGGAAAAAAAGGGTAGCAATTCCGTTATTGGTTAAAACCCACCCAGATGCAGTTGAGGCAGTTTCTGGATAGTTAACCAGTGCGTAGGCCAAAGTAGTCGGTATAATTGTCGAAAGCATAAAGCCAGTTAAAAAGAGAAGGGTAGGAGTGAGATTGGCCGAAATTGGAAGGCTTAAAGTTAAAACCACAAAAAGAATTCCTCCAATGGTATTGAGCTGGATCATGCGTAGATGTCCAATTCGATCAACCATCCAAGATAGCACAAAACGACCTATCATTAATCCTAACCAAAAAAAGGAAAGATAAACCGCCCCAACAGTGATTGATAATCCTTTTTCTTTAAAATAGGATACCAACCATCCGTTCAGGATAGTAACTCCCCCAGAATAGAACATCGTAATGGCACCCATGAACCAAAAAGCCCGATAGCGGAAAATTGTTAATATATTTCGAAATCCCATTTTTCCCTCAGTTTTGGGGAGAAAGGGGAAGAGAAAGAGGATAAAAACCACTATGGTGACAACCATAACTACCGAATAAAAATTCTGCCAATTATATTGTCGTTGACTTAAAAAAGCATAGAGTCGAGGAGCAGATAAAGAGCCAAGGCCGTAGAATGCATGGACAATATTAAGAATGGCGCCAGGATTTTTGGTAAATATTTCGGTTAGAATCGGGTTGACCATGCAGTCTACAAAACCCAGCCCGATTCCCATAGCCATGAAGCTGAGGATTACTTGAGTAAAACCGTGGAAGGATGAGATTCCGACAAACCCGAGCGCACTAATCAACAATCCCAAGCGAAGTAGAAAAGATTTTTGCATAATATCGCCTAAAAAGCCGGCGATCATGATGGAGATAAAGTACCCTAATCCATGAAATAGAAATACTCGTCCCATTACAGCTGAGGTGACACCAAATTGTTTGGTCATTTCGGGGACAACCGATCCGATTCCCGAGAGTCCCAAACCAATAATAATCAAAGCGAAAAAGAAGGGGATCAGGAGGTAATTTTTAGACAATCTATTTCAACCCCCCATTCAGTGTCGAGTTGAAAGTTTCATCATTTTCCATCAAATCTTTTAAGCTTTTTTGGGCGAGTGACTGCTCCATTTTTTCTGAAATGTCTACCCATATTTTTCGGGTGGGACAGGAATTCGATTTTGGACAAAGATTCTTATTGTGAACGCATTCGACTAAATCGATTGGACCTTCTAAAAGATTCATAATATCGAGGAGGTTGATTTCCTCGGGTTTTTTCCCTAAGAGATATCCACCTCGGTTTCCACGGACGCTTCGAACAATGTTATTCGATTCCAGAGGCATGATCAGTTGCCGAAGGTAATTGAGGGAAATGCCCTGTCGTTGAGAAATATCTTTTAACTTAACTGGATCTTTCCCTGAATGTTCGGCTAAATCCACTAATAAACGTAATCCGTAACGAGATCGTGTTGAAATTTTCATGAGATTGCACACTACCTTTCTAAGGATATCAAAATAGTATGATTTTTAATCGATTCTGTCAATGAAATAGATTTGAAAGAAAATCCGAGTAAAAAGAGATGTGGATATTACAAATAAAGGATTTTTATGATATTCTTTATCACAATTATTTTATGATCAAGGAGGCGTGAACTTGTATTGGTCAGGTGTTATTTCGCATTTTGCCGACTATCTTCCGGTTACACCAAAGACACCGGAATTGACGTTACAGGAAGGGAATACTCCACTTATTCAGTCTCAACATATTATTAATCACCTAAAATTAAAATCGCTCTTTTTTAAATTTGAAGGGATGAACCCAACTGGTTCTTTTAAAGACCGAGGAATGGTTTTGGCTGTTGCTAAGGCAGTTGAAGATGGGAAAAAAGTAATCATGTGTGCTTCTACTGGGAATACTTCTGCTTCAGCAGCGGCTTATGCTCGACGGGCAGGCATTGAGTGTATCGTCTTAATTCCTCAGGGAAAAATTGCTTTAGGAAAGCTCTCGCAAGCATTAATGCATGGAGCGCGGGTCATCGCTATTCAGGGAAATTTTGATGACGCTTTAGCTATTGTTCGTTCCATAACCTCGCATTACCCAGTGGCACTGGTAAATTCCATTAATCCCTATCGGATTGAAGGCCAAAAAACCGCCGCTTTCGAGATCGTTGATTGGATGAAAGGTGTTCCTGATTATCTTGCCTTGCCGGTAGGAAACGCTGGGAATATAACTGCCTATTGGAAAGGTTTTAAAGAGCTTTTTGGCCGGAAAGAAACCAATGATCTTCCTAAAATGATTGGGTTTCAAGCCCAAGGTGCCTGTCCTTTGGTAACCGGAATACCGGTTGAAAAACCTCATACAGTTGCGACGGCAATACGAATTGGAAATCCTGCCAGCTGGAAAGGGGCAATCAATGCACGTGATGAATCGGGTGGAAGTATTGAAGCAGTATCCGACGAAGAAATCCTGACCGCCCAGAGAATGTTAGCCGAGGAAGAGGGATTATTTGTTGAACCAGCTTCGGCGGCTTCTTTGGCTGGTGTTTTGAAAAAAAATAAACAAGGATTTTTCCAAGGGAAAGAATCGGTCGTTTGCATCCTCACTGGGCATGGACTGAAAGATCCGGATATTGCCATTGAACAATGCCGGGATCGAATTGAATCCTTGGAGCCAACTGAAGAGATAATCGTTGAGCGTCTTGGTTTATCGGGAGCAAAGCATGATTGAAGTCAGGATTCCGGCAACTACTGCCAACTTGGGATGTGGGTTTGATGTCTTAGGAATGGCTTTAGATCTCTATTATACCGTTCACGTTCGACCCATAAAAGAGAACAAATATATTATCCGAAATCGAGGCGAGGGAGAACATTATCTCCCCGAGGATGATAGGAATCTCTTTTTCAAAACTGTAAAGAAGGTTAGTAAAATGAAGAATTTTCCCGAACAAGGCCTGGAAGTGGAAGCCTTCAATCAGATACCAGTTTGCCGAGGATTAGGGAGTAGTGCGGCATGTATTGCCGCCGCAATCGTCACTGTGAATGAATTGAATGGAAGGGTGCTTTCAATTCAGGACATGATTCATTTCGCTACCCAAATCGAAGGGCATCCCGATAATGTGATTCCAGCTATGGTTGGTGGTTTAACCGTTGCCATGAAAAACAACCAGGAGATACTCTATCAAAAATTTCCATTTTTTGATAATATTCACCTCGTTGCATGTATTCCAGAATATACCCTCTCTACTGAGGAAATGAGAAAGATTCTTCCTTCAGAGTATTCACGGGAAGATGTCATCTATAATCTATCCCGAATTGCTTATTTAATGGGGAGTATTTGTCGTCAAGATCGGGAGGGTTTTTTTGCTGCTCTGGATGATGCTATCCACCAACCTTTTCGAGGGCAAAAAATACCGGGTTTTTTCGAAATTCGCGAATACTTGCATGAAAAGGGGAAGGGCGAGGCGGTGATTAGCGGTTCGGGTTCGACAATCCTCTTGATGCTTCGGGACCCGATCTCCTCATCCGATGAAGCCGAGATGAGAGAACTGTTTGCTCAAAAAGGTACTACAGATCTGGTTATAAAAAAAGTCAATTGGGAGAGTCAAGGAATTCGAGTGATACAAAGATGAGTCTCATTGTGCAAAAATATGGTGGATCGTCGGTTGCTGATTTAGAGAAGGTGAAATCGGTAGCCTGCCGGATAAAATCCTATATAGATCAAGGACATCGCTTAGTGGTCGTGGTTTCGGCTATGGGAAAAACCACTGATCGATTAATAGAAATGGCTCGGGAAGTGCACCCTTCTCCACCTGATCGAGAATTAGATATGCTTCTCTCCACTGGGGAACAAGTGTCCATTGCTCTGCTTTCCATGGCCCTCAATGCTTTAGGTCAGGAAGCAATCGCTCTAACCGGTGGACAAGCCGGTATTCATACTTCGAATTTCCATACCAAGGCAAAGATTATAACCATCGATCCCAAAAGAATCTTTCGTCACCTTGATGAAAATAAAGTGGTCATTGTTGCAGGCTTTCAGGGGATGAGTTCGGATTATGATATCACAACGTTGGGCCGAGGTGGGAGCGATACCACAGCTTGCGCTTTGGCGGCTGCATTGAGTGCTGATTATTGTGAAATTTTTACCGATGTCGATGGGGTGTACACTGCTGATCCGCGGATTGTCCCCCAGGCTAGAAAAATCGATCGGATATCCTATGATGAAATGTCGGAAATGGCAAATTTAGGTGCGAAGGTTTTACAAATTCGTTCAGTTGATTTTTCTCAAGTCTATGGAGTGAAAGTCCAGGTGCGGAGTACTTTTTCTCAGGAAGAAGGGACGTGGGTGGAAAAGATGCGATCGATGGAAGATGTTAAAGTACGGGCGATTACCCATAATGGGAATGTTATGAAAGTCGTATTTCTCGAAGTGCCCAACCGACCAGGAATTGCAGCCTTAATTTTTAAAGAATTGGCTAATTGTTCAGTTTCGATTGATATGATTATTCAAAGTGAGGGTCGAGAAGATAAAAAAGACGTTGCCTTTGTTATATCCCGTGAGGATGAGAATCGTCTGAAGAGAGTGATTGCCAATTTAAGTCAGAAGATACAGTTCAAAGAGGTCAAACTTGATGAATCTGTGGCCAAAATTTCAATCGTCGGAGCGGGAATCGCGAGCGATCCCAACATCGCCTATCGAATGTTCAACACTCTTTCAGAACAGGGGATTAATATTGATATGATCAGTACCTCGAATTTGAGAATATCTTGTTTAATTCCCAATTCGAGTATCAATGAAGCTGTGCAGGCGCTTCATAAAGAATTCATTGAAGATGAGGAGGTCTCAATCCATGAAGAGTTATAGTGTTGCGGTAGCCGGAGTAACAGGTGCAGTTGGTCAGGAAATGTTAAAGATTCTTGAAGAAAGAAATTTTCCAGTTAAACATTTGAAACCACTGGCATCGCAGCGTTCGGCTGGAAAACTCATTTCTTTTCGTGGAGAAAAGATCCCGGTCGAAGTCCTAACAGCGGAAAGTTTCAAAGGATTCGATTTTGCTTTGTTTAGCGCTGGGGCATCGATCAGTAAGGAATTTGCTCCTCTCGCCGGTCAAGAGGGGTGTATTGTTATTGACAATTCATCAGCCTTTCGGCAGGACCCCGATGTCCCTTTGATCGTTCCAGAAGTGAATCCCGATGCGGTCATTGATTTTAGAAAGAAAAATATTATTGCTAACCCAAATTGCACAACAATTGTCACAATTGTTCCCTTGAAACCCCTTCACGATTATGGAAAGATTAAAAGAGTGGTGGCTTCAAGCTATCAAGCCGCTTCCGGTGCTGGTGCTAGGGCAATGCAGGAATTAGAAAACCAAGTGAAAGAGTATGCTTTTGGTCGAGAGATGGTAGTCGGGGTTTTCCCCTACCAAATTGCTTTTAACCTTATTCCCCAAATCGACGTCTTTCTGGATAATTTTTATAGCAAAGAAGAAATGAAAATGGTTTGGGAAACTCGAAAAATCATGGGGGAACCTGATTTGCAGCTGACGGCAACCTGCGTTCGAGTTCCAGTGCTCCGTGCCCATTCGGTATCGGTAAATATTGAAACTGAAAGGAAGATCACTCGGGATAAAGCCATCGAGCTTCTTTCTGCTTTTCCAGGTGTAACCGTGCAGGATGACCCGGCTAATCGAGTCTACCCCATGCCCTGGTTAGTTTCGGGAAAAGATAATTGTTATGTGGGACGGATTCGTGAAGACATTTCCTGCACCAATGGATTGAATTTCTGGGTGGTAGGTGATCAAATTCGCAAAGGAGCAGCTCTCAACGCAATTCAAATTGCTGAATTGCTGATTGAAAAAAAATTCGTATAATATTTTATTGAAAAAGTGCGAGAGTGGCGGAATGGCAGACGCGCTGGACTTAGGATCCAGTGGAGAAATCCGTAGGGGTTCAACTCCCCTCTCTCGCACCAAATTGGAATCAAGATCTTCATCTTTCTACTCTCTAATACCTACTGGCATGATAAATCAAATCCCTACGAAAAAAAATTTTTAATGTAGCGACATGCCATGGCATGTCGAATCCAAGCTTTCACCTTCATCCTCACCTTCCCCCGTCAAGGGAGAAGAAATTTGGAATTCTTTTGTTTTTTTCCTCGTCCCTCCGTGGGAGAGACCAGATACTCTTTTGCCACGAAAAAACTTACGGACATAAATAGCGGTTTTTATCGAATTTATTCGATAAAAGCGTACGCATTTATCGAATAAATTCGATACATTCCAACGCTTTTGTGGTACAATATTCATGACCCTGAGAGAGGATATTACAGATGACAGTCGATGAATTATACCTCATGAATCCATGGTGGCGTGATCTAAAAGCAATATTCAGTGACAAGCATATCGTTTCCTTTGAAAGGAGCGTATTCCCATACTATCCGGAAAAACTGTTTAAAGAAATCTCACCCGATAGTTTAGGTATATACACCATAAGAGGTCCTCGACAAATTGGCAAGACTACTTTTTTGAAGCTTTACATAAGAAATCTCATCGAGAATGGAGTAAATCCGACGAGGATTTTCTTTCTCACTTGTGATGGTCTAAAAGACAGGTTCGAACTTACAGAAATGGTGAAAGTCTATTTCCAAATCTCAGAGAGAAGACCCGACGAGATTGCATACTTGTTCATCGATGAGATTTCCACAATTGCCGACTGGCAGATGTCGATAAAATACCTTGTCGACATTGGCCTGCTTGAAAATTGTATCACCATCTTGACCGGTTCGTCATCGTATGACCTGAAAAAATCAAGCGAAAGACTTCCCGGAAGAAAAGGACACGGTAAAGACCTTGTTTTTATGCCTCTTACTTTTGGAGAATTTCTGCAGAATATGAAAATAGACCTTGCAAAGAGGACGATACAGGAGTTTCTTTCGTTATCGTCCCAGGAATTGGAGAAACTGCACCTTCAATACACTTTTCTGAAAGAATACTTTCTCAAATATCTCAATAGTGGTGGTTTTCCAAAAGTCATAGCGGATTTTCAAAAGGAAGGCGGAATTACCGAGATAACTAAGAACATTTACCGAGACTTTGTGCTCGGGGATGCGGAGAAATATCTCCGATCGAGAACCAGTGTTTTAGAGATTTTGAAGAAGTTACCGGACATCGTGGGACAGAGATTCTCTTGGAACTCTCTATTGGATATTTTTTCGGGAAGAATAGAAAGCGTGGACACCATTCAGAAGTTTTTTGAATACCTTGGTTACAGTTTTATCGTCGCCAATGTGTTCTATGTCGACCTATCCAGGAAAGCTGCAAAACCCAAGAAACAAAAGAAAGTCTACCCGGTTGATAGAATAATAGCCGAAATTACATCAGAAATTAGCAGGAAAAGGATTGAGTTACCCCAGCTTCTGGAAATGTTAACACTGCGACACTTGTTAACTCAAAAAGACCTGCTTTATCACGGAATGAATCTTTACAATGGGCCATATTACTGGTATTCGGAACGCGGAAACGAGATCGACTTTGTTTGCGAGCGGGAAGGTTTTCTCTTTCCTATCGAGGTGAAATATCAAAACAGAATAAGCAAATCCGATTATCTTGGAATGAAACGGGTTTTCGGAAAAGGAGTATTGATCACTTCGGATATCGTCTTTAAAGATGAAAACATTGTCGGACTTCCCGCGTGGTTGTTTTTTGCAATGATTGATGTTCCATAAAAAGAAATGGTGCCTTCAATCTCACCGTCATTGATTTTCCTCCGCCCCTTGGTGGGAGAGACTTTTTTCTTTTTTACCCTTCCCCTGGTGGGAGATGTGTAGGTGAGGCAGTAACTGTACTTTCATCCTCACCTAGTACTGCAATAGCAATGGAAGGGTCTATTTTTCAGAAAGAGTTGTGCAAAAAAGGAACAATATCCATATTGATCGGATCCTACCCTTCAGACCGGGAATGGATTGTTGAACATTTCCGATAATTTTATAGAATCTTATTCAGTTATTGTTCAAAATAAGTTAAACTATTACCTTGAACTGGAAATAAAAAATAGGGGTGCTTTT
>JAAYUT010000398.1 GCA_012517485.1 Candidatus Atribacter fermentans | reverse complement strand
TTCCAATTGCTTATAAACACTGGTTCCCAATAGGGAATCATTCTTTTTAGCATAATCAATTGCTTTTTTCCCAAAATCATCGACCAGTTTGGCGTCGGCTCCAGCTTCAAGAAGGATCTTAACAACTTCTGGATTTTGATTGTACCAAGCAGCATACATAAGAGGTGTCCAACCATTTTCATCTCTGGTGTTAACGTCAGCTCCTTCCCGAATCATAGATACAATTTCTTCTAAATGGCCAGTTTTACACATTTCAAAAAAATTCATTTCTTCTCCCTCCTTTTAAAAATATCAAATATTGATAAAGACCGATCATAAATAATCGGACATTTTCATTGATCTATTGTGTAAGATAGGCATGGATTCGAGCCAAATTATACTTGGAAAGTTAGTTACTAAAGTGTTTACCCAATGATTTAATCTTTGAGTTTGCAATCAATTGAGGCAAATGTTGCTTATACATTTATAAACAAACTTAAATACTACTTATTCCTTTCTTTTTAAAAGAACTCATAATGTTTTTATCTTGAAAATTCATTGGCATGACAAATCAAGCCCCTATAAAATAATTAAAAAATGGAGGGGCACAATGTATTGTGCCCGTTCTTCGTTTAATGTAGCGACATGCCATGGCATGTCGAGTTTGAATTTTCATCCTCAACTGGTGATGCGAATGTAGTATGAGGGGTCAATCCTGAAAATACCGGAATGATTGAAAATGTTTAAAAAAATGAAAAAGGCACCCCACCCTGAAAACACACTCAATGAGAGAATTTATTTAATGGTATTTTCAGGGTAGAAAGAAATGGTTGAGTAACTTTGTCGTCCCAGTCCTAACTAAAAAAGGTTTTCTTTAAACTAAATTTTTTCAGATACGGAACAGGTGTTTTTAATATTAGATTATTGGACAATAATGGTCCCTGTCATCTCATCTATCAGCGAATGATATTTACAATAATAATTAAATTGGCCAATTGTATTAAAAGTTTTTTTATAAGTAAATCCCGGTTCTATACTGCCACTATCAAAAAATACTCCACTCATCCCACTCGTCATAAGACATGTAACCGAGTGAGCGATCGGATCCAGATTCACCCAGGTAATTTCTGTCCCTGGTGAAACAACTATCGTCTTGGGAGAAAAGGCATTGTTTTTCATTAATACTGTGTTCTCCCCATAAGGAGTTGGAGAAATAGAGTGTTGAGAACAGCTTGGTAATAGAAACAAACTGACTAAAAAAATTATCAGAGTAAAAAAAATATATTTCTTAACATTTTTTGAGCTATCCATTTTATACCCTCTTCCATTCATCTTAAATTTTTTTTTAAATATTTATCTGGTGATAATCGCCATAAGAATTATTTAACTTCATCATTTTATAAAATATCTCGACTTTTTAAGTTAATTGATGTTTTTTCATTTAAATGTCCTTGTAAATTACTCGCTCGAAATCACGGTATAATTATTCTAATCAAATTTTATGATCCTGTTAATCAAATTATACTAATTTGTCAATCATTTTCTCAAATCGAATACCATTATGGAAAAAGTAATAATTTTTAAATTATTTAGTACTTGTCACTTAAGCTATTATTTCGCCTTCGTCAAAAAGAAATAATTTTCACTTTTTTGATTCTTTTTCTTCCCCTCGGCGTCTTTCGCCAATACTCCTCCTCGCCCCCTCAGCCTTTTCTCCCCCTCTCCCACTCAGTATTTAAGGGCGTGAGGATCTCATCAACCCAATCCGTCATTGCGAGACCTCGTTTTTTGAGGTCGTGGCAATCTCTTGAGTCATCTTTTTATTATTCGTAGAACTGTGGAATCGAAAAAGATGGATTCTCCCGTCATTATGCTCTCTAAAAGTAATCATTAGGACTTGGCTATTTCAGAAGAAAACACGCCTTTCTTTCTCTCAAGTTCTCCCCTTCTAAGTAGGAAATAAAGGAACCAGTCCGGAGGCGGTCATAGACTCGGTTATACCCAGCCTGCATCCAACGGCGAGCCATCTCGTCAGGAGTTAAGTCAGAGGTGAATAGAATGGGTTTCATTTCGTTCACCCGCTTCAACACCACCTGTTGGATGCAGGCCATGGTGTATTCAACACTGCTTTCTGCTCCTAAGTCATCAAGGAGGAGAAAATCATCTTGAAATAGGCGCTCTTCAAGGGAATCACCTTGGTCATCCTCGGCTTTTTTTGTCTTCCATCGGTTTAGAATGAGTGGAACTTCTGGAGCTTCGATGAGAAGGGCAGAATACCCCTTTCGGAGGACTGCTTTGAGGATACAACACAGGAGTGACGTCTTTCCCACCCCATTTCCTCCGAAGAGACCGAACCCATAGCCATGATGAAACATTTTTGACAATTGCTGAACATACGAAATAGCCTTGCGATAGGCTTCGGTTTGTTGGATTGACTCAACCAGGGTTTCAAACTCGATTTTCCAGTAGCGTTTCTCAATCCCAGCTCGTTTCATGGTGAGAATCCAGCGGGTTTCTTCTTCATGGATACAGATTCCATAGTCTTCACAAGATGAGTAATCAGGACAGCTCCCATAGTCTTGGCAGTGGCTATTGAGATGAGCAGCTTTTCGGCAAAACATGGGTTAGACTCCTAACCAGTTGCTACTGAGGGTGGGATTTTGAGCCAGGTATTCTTTCCAGACCTCATCTCTGCTTTTGAACTTTTGCTGGGTTTTCTCATTCAGCCATTTATCGACTTGGGAATCATTCCGAAAGAGGTACTCAGGAGTTCCATAGACCCGTTCTTTGTCATGGTAGGAAGAATTTTTAAGAAAACATAATAATTTATATATCTAGATAAATGTCTTGCTATGTATTCTTTGTTAATTGTTTATAATAAACTTAGCAAAAACAATTAAACAGAAGCCAATTTGCCGTAATAATTTGAATCAATAAACAATAATTGATATTATAAATATTGTAAAAAGCAAAAGAAAAGGTAAATAATTTATGGAACAATTCACGTCACATATCATAAGAGAGAATTCACCAGAATATAACACAACTCTCTCTATTGGTTATATTAGGACATGTAATTGTGCAAAAACTCACATCAATTGCATGACCCCAAAAGAATGGTTAAAAAGTCAACTAGGCGTTTGGCAGTTTTATTATGAATCAAGGGATGTTCGTGATAAGAAAAAACATCCAGCTACCTTCCCAATATCTTTATGTAAAAGGATTATTGAATTATTCACACATCAAGGTGAATTAGTCCTTGATCCGTTTGTTGGGAGCGGAACGACCCTTGTAGCAGCAACCGATCTTGATCGTAATGCGGTTGGATTTGATTTGCAGCCACACTATATTGATCTATGTGAAAAAAGACTTTGTGAACAAGCAAATTTATTTAATAAATCACGACAAGTTGCCATCCAAGATGATGCTAGAAATATATCCAATTATCTAAAACCTAATATGGTTAGCTTAATTTGGACATCACCACCGTATGCCAACTTGTTAAACAGAGTCAGAAAAAACAAGTCCAGAAGATTCAGAGATAACGATCAACTTGGAAAAATTGAGCAATATTCTCAAGATCCACGTGACCTTGGAACGCTTTCTATTGAAAAATATACAGTTGAAATGGGAGATATCTTTGAATCCCTCTTGCCTCTTCTTAAGCCTAAGGGACATTGTGTGATCAATGTACCCGACATGTGGTGGGAAAACAAAAGAATAACCATTCATGTTTCTCTTATTGAAGAACTACGAAAACGAGGTTATGAGTTGAGAAATATTATCATTTGGGATAGAACGAATATTGTTAATCAAATAGGAATTTTTGGTTGGCCAAGCAATTACATTACAATGGGAGTAACGTTTGAATATTTACTTGATTTTTGGAGGCCTCCAGAAAAATGAAATTATTCACAAAAGAAAGTCTCATTGAAGAAATAAAAAAAATATGTATGGTAGGATGGCATAAAAGTACAAAAAAGACAATTGATGGTCGTAATGATGGTGCGGTTGGAAATACGCTTGAGAAATTACTTGGAATTGAAGAAAACAATCTACCCCTACCAAATGCAAGAGATTGGGAGTTGAAAGGGCAAAGGAAACATTCCTCATCTCTTATAACCTTAAAGCACATTGAGCCATCACCAACCGGGGCAAGAATTGTTTTAAACTTACTATTACCATTCTATGGATGGCCTCACAAACAAGCTGGGAAAAAGTACCCTATAACAGAAATGAGTTTTCGTTCGACTACTAGTGCTTCTGCTTTTACTAACCGCGGCTTTAAAATTATTGTTGATAGAGAAGCTGCGAAAGTCAAGTTTATTTTTGATCCATCCAAGGTAGACCAAACCAACCAAGATATTTTGAAATGGTTATTTTCTGTTAAAGAGAGGGTTGGATTAGGACCAATAAATCCTGAGCCATATTGGGGTTTTGATGATCTTGAATATGCCATTGGTGATAAAATCAAAAACTGTTTTTATATAATAGCTGATACAAAGATTGAAAATAAACATGAATACTTTAAATATGAAAGTCTATATATTTTATCGGGGTTTTCTTTTGATAATTTTTTGGAATGTATCGAAAATGGCCATATATTAGTAGATTTTGATGCCAGGACAGGGCATAATCACGGTACTAAATTTCGTTTACGACAAGGATATTGGCCCAAGTTATATTCTTCAGTTCAGAAAGTAATTTAATAGAGGTCAGAATCCTTGGTGTCTATTATACTTATTCCTCTCTTTTAAAAGAACTCATTATGTTTTTATCTTGAAAATTCACGGGTTTGATAAATCAAGCTCCTATAAAAGATATCAAAATGTCGTCATCCTGAGGCTTCGCTTTCTGAAGCCGAGAGAATCTCATCTTTTTAGATATTTTATTCTTCATAAATATTCTAAAGGATGGGATTCTTACACTGTGGGGGTCAGGTCTTGATTCTTGAATTTCGGGGATTCGGTATAATGGAAAAGATGGAAATATGAGATTCTCACGTCGCATAGACGCCCCTCAGAATGGTTGAAAGGGCGAATGAGGTTATTAACACCGCTACCCTTTTTGCAATTACAAATTTAGATAAGGAATGTCATTTTTTATTTGTCTCTTTGGCAAATCCTAAATTACTTCAAAAGCCCAAGAATCAAGAAGTGATAGACCCCAAGAATTTGAGTTATGAATTGACTGTGTATTCTCCAGTAAGGGAGAGAAATTCAGAGGCATAAAGCAGGGCTGCTCTAATATCATCTATTTCAATAAAAGGGTATTCTTTTTGTATTTTGTCAGGAGTCATTCCTGAAGATAATTTTTCTAAGATGATTTCTACAGTCAAACGGGTTCCACGAATGACTGGTTTTCCCAATATCACCTTTGGATTGGTTTCTATTCTTTTAAGAAGGTCTTCTCTCATATATGAAATTTCAAAGGAGTAAATCTGGCTTGATTTAGTGATGAGGATAAAAAGATTATTAAAAGGAGCCTATTCTTTTTTTGTACCGCTATGTGGCATCAGTATTGAAATCTTTTTAATACCTCACTTCCTTAACAGTTAAAAATAGCTTTAAATATTGAAGAAATTCGTTAAAGTCTTCGAGTCGATTTTGGATGATTTCATACAACTCATCGT
>JAAYUT010000397.1 GCA_012517485.1 Candidatus Atribacter fermentans | reverse complement strand
TCTTTCAGCAGCAACCTCATTTCCACCTATGGCATAAATATTTCTCCCAACACTGGTATATTTTAAAATGTACCAGCCTAAAATAAGCACTAATATCCAAATGAGGGGCATCAGAGTGAAACCATAGGTAACATTATTCTCGTTGACAAGGCTTCCAATTTTGATATTGGCAAATTCTCGAAACATGGGATGAACTACAAAAATGACCTCACCCTTGGAAAAAACATAAAGTAGACCATAATAAATATTTAAAGTGGCAATGGTAATGATAACTGTGGGAACACGAAAATAATGGACCAGAATTCCATTAAAACTCCCCATGAGAGTTCCAAGGGCGGCAGCGACTAAAAAGGCTAAAACAATGTTTCCTCCCCATTTCAGAGTCATAATAACGACGACATATTCAACGACCTGGGCAATAGCAGTAAAAGAAACGTCAGGTGAGCCACTTAAAATAAGAACAAACAATACCCCCACAGCCATTATACCAATGACAGAAAAGCTCTTCAGCAGGTCAAAGATATTTTCAGCAGTGAAAAATCGGGGATTAAAGATGGTTATGACAATACACAGGAGAATTATGACCAAGGCAATGTAAAATTCGGTTTGTTTCAATAATTTGTTCATGGGATCGTATTCACTCCATCAATCATTTCAACATACTTACAGTTTCACTCATTTCAACTAGCCGTTGTATTTCTGCTTCGGTAATATTGGCGGTATCAATTTGTTCAAAAATACGGCCATTTCTCATAATAGCTATCCGATTACAGTTATTTACAACCTCCGGGATTTCATCAGAGATGAAAATAATTCCAACGCCTTTATCAGCCATTTCTCGAATGATACTATGTATACTGCTTTTTGCGGCGATATCTATTCCAACTGTTGGACTGTCTAAAATAAGAATCTTGGGTTGGACTGATAACCATTTGGCAATAACAACTCGTTGCTGATTCCCACCGGAAAGCGTCTGTACAGGTACTTCAGGATTAGCAACTTTGATTCCAAGTTCATTGATCCAGCTATTAACTGTCGTGTCCCATTTTTTTGAATCAATCAAATTAAAATTACCTAAAAGGCGTTTAATTATTACTGTTACAATATTTTCACTTACCGATTTTTTCATAATCAAGCCTTGTTCAAGTCGATTTTCTGGAACATAACCAATTCCAGCTTGAATTGCATCCTTCACTGATCGAATGTGAACCTCTTTTCCATCAACAAAGATTTTTCCACTATCAGCTGGATCCATACCAAAAAGGGCAAGAGCTAATTCGGTTCTTCCCGAACCTAATAGTCCAGTAATCCCAAATATTTCACCATAATGAAGAACGAAGGAAATATCTTTAAAATTGTTTCTCTTGGAAAGATTTTGTACTTCAAGTAATTTTTTTTCGGTTTGAATCAATTTTCGATTTCGAGAATAGGATATTTCTTTTCCAGTCATCAAGTAAATTAATTTTTCATTGGTTATTTCTTCTCGTGGCAGAGTGGCGACATTTTGACCGTCTCGAATAACAGTAATCCTTTCGGCAATTTCTAAAACTTCGTTGAGTTTATGACTCACAAACATGACTGATATCCCTTTTTGCTGAAGGTCTTTCACAATAACAAAAAGCTGATCAATTTCTTTTTTTGTGAGTGCCGAGGTTGGTTCATCAAGGATTAAAAAACGAAGGTCACTAGTCAGAGCTCGGCAAATTGCTACCATTTGTTGGTTTGCTACTGAGAGATTACCAACCTTTTCATCTAGGTCAAGCTTAATTTTAATTTTATCTGTTGCTAAACGGGCGATTGATTCAATTTCTTTCCAATTAAGAAATCTTTCATTTTTTTCTACTAACTGGCTATAGGCAATGTTTTCAGCAACAGTGAGGTTGGGAAATAAAGCGAAATCCTGGAAAATGACTTGAATTCCTAAATTGATAGAATCAATGGAGCGGAGATGTCTGTAAATTTGACCTTCTATCCAAATTTCTCCTGAATCCGGTTGAAGATTTCCCGAAATAATTTTAATCAGAGTTGATTTTCCCGAACCATTTTCTCCAACCAAACAATGAATTTCACCTTTGCCAATTGAAAAATCAACACCTTTTAAAGCTTGAACTCCACCAAAATTTTTACTGATATTCGAAAGACGTAAAAAGTCAATCATTTTATCACGTCATTTCATCATTATTGATTTGTTTTCCAACAGAAACACAGTTTTAAAGACCTAAATACTCTCAATATTTTTTGTAATTTTGTCAAATATAAACATATGAAGGAAAATTCTTTTTCTAAAAAAATGATAAGGTGATTCTTTCCTGTAAAATTTGGACGGCTTTTTTGATAAAAAATTCATTTTTCATTCTATAAGTCATTTCAGATATTTAAATAAAAACGGTCTTCCATATTAAAAATATGGAAGACCGAGGGAATTAAAATTTGAAATTAGAAATCGTAATCCTTCATATTTTCTTTAGTAACAATGAGTGGTTTGTCAAAAAGTACATTAATACCATCGATTTTTGGCTTTCCAATATTGGGGATTTCTATTCCATCAACGATTTCAGCAGCTTTCCCATCGAGTATCATTTTAGCCAGGAAAACCATGACATAACCGGCTTCACCAGGATCCCAAAGAATTGAATAATCCATAGAACCATCTTCTAAATATTGAGCAGCTTGGTTTGGAGAAGTGGTCCCAATAACTGTAACTTTATCTTGTAATCCTTTTTCTCGGACTGCCTGAGCAGCACCAGGTGCTCCCTGGCTTCCAAAG